>CADBLV010000213.1 GCA_902795555.1 uncultured Eubacteriales bacterium
ATTCGCCGAGCTGCCGGGTTTCCTCCGCGCTGTGTGTTCTCATGGATGGCTCCTTCCCGGTTACATCGCCAGGCATGCCGCGCCTTCCGGCCGGATATTCAGCACATGGCAGCAGCCTTTTCCGAAGGCGTCCTCCATCTCCGACACAAACAGGCCCACCTTTTCCAGCGGCACGAAATTCAGCGTCGTTCCGGCAAAGCCGCCGCCGTGAATCCGCCAGGCGCCGGAACCTTTCAGCAGATCCTCCGCCAGGCACAGAGCCAGGCTCAGGCTCTGATCCCGGTTGTCCACAAACACATTCTGCAGATACATGAAGGAGCTTCTTCCGCTCTCAATGATCAGCTCCAGGAACCGCTGCAGATCGTCCGCTTCCAGCGCGGCCACCTGCATCGGAACCCGTTCGTCCTCCCGGATAAAATGCATCGCCCGCATGACGGCCCGGTCGCTGGTCTCCTTGCGGAGAACACCCAGCCTCTCCCGTATCTGTTCCGTGGTGATGCCCCGCAGCGTCTTCTGTCCGAACTGCATCGCCACCGCCTTCATTTCCGCTGGAATCGCCGCATACTGATCCGTCAGATTGGCATGGGTGCCGCCTGTCGCCGTCACGACCAGGGCATATCCCTTCCGGCTGAAGTCATATTGCAGGGGACGAACCTCCGGATGGGCGTTATCCCGGAAATCCACCGTCACCAGGCCGCCCGCGGCGCTGGCCATCTGGTCCAGCAGTCCGGAAGGCTTTCCGAAATACCGGTTTTCCGCCATCTGGCTGATCTGCGCCCGCAGCACATAGGGCATGTCAAAGCGGTTGAACAGCGCGTCCAGCACCCCCGTCAGCATCACTTCCAGCGCCGCGCTGGAGCTCAGGCCGCTGCCGCCGGCCACCGTGGAGGTCACCGCCGCGTCGAATCCGCCGATCCGGTATCCCGCTTCCTTCATGCCCGCGGCCACCCCGCGGATCAGTCCCCGGGTGGTGCCCTTCTCGCTGTCCCTCGGCGCAAGATCGTCCAGCGTCAGCTGGATCGGCTTATAGCCCTCGCTGTGGAAGCGAACCGTCAGATCGTCCCGGGGCGTCACCGCGCACAGGGCGTCCAGGTTCACCGCCGCCGCCAGCACCCGACCGTTGTTGTGATCCGTATGGTTCCCGCCGATCTCCGTCCGTCCCGGCGCGCTGACCAGATACAGCGTTTCACTTTCTCCGAAAAGCGCTTCGTGGCGCTGAATCAGGTCGGCATACCGCCCTTTCTGGGCCGCCAGCTGGGCTTTCTCCGCTCCGTAAAGCTCCTTCAGTCGTTTTTCGCAGGGGTCCTCGTTCAGTTTCCGAATCTTTTCCGCCGCGGCACTCATGGCTCTTCCTCCTGTCGGTTTTGGGTTGAATCAGTTCCGGTTGTGGATTGAATCTGTTTCCAGTTTTGGCTTGAATCAGTTTCCGATTCCGGGATGAATCCGTTGCCGGTTTTGATTGAATCTTTTCCGGATTTGGGATGAATCAGTTCCCGGTATGTAGGATAAATCATTTCCGGTGCAGCCGTTTATTGAATCGCTCTCTGCCAGATGGCAATCATTTCGTTCAGGCCCAGTTCCTCAAGTCGTTTCCCGAAGGCCGCCCAGTTTTCGTCGTTCAGCGGAAGATCTCCGGTCACGAAGCAGGCCATGGTTCTGTCCGCATAATCGGAAAGTTCATACTGAATGGCCGCCGCCCGTGCACGGTCCGCTTCGCTCAGATACACCGGCGGATAAGGGATGACGGAAACGTTCTTCAGCTTGACCGTCTGTTCAACCACCTTCCGCACCGTGTCGTTCGCGTAATCCAGCTGGAATTTCCAGTCTGTCAGTCCCGGCAGCACGCCGCCTTCCCCGATGGTATGATCCCGCAGGAAAACGTTGGCCACGGTTTCCATGTCCGCATTCCAGTTCCACAGATGATTCTCTTCCCAGAGATATTCTTCGCCTTCCAGGCCGTATTGGGCCATCCGGGCGCCTTCCTCGGTATACAGGTAGTTCACCCAGGAAACCAGCTTCGCCGGATCCTTGCAGGCGCTGGTGATACTGAAGGTGCCGCGGACGATGTCGCCCAGGAAATCCCGGTAAATCTGCGTCCCGTTCCACTTGAGCGGCTGCACAATCTCATATTTATCCACCGACGCCGAGGGCACCACGGTGGTCGGGGAAATCGTGAAAAATGAGCCGTAGGGCACGGTAGCCTTGTCGTCGGTAATCTGTCGCAGGGAATCCGCCGTGCTGAAGCCGTTCGTGTCCAGTAGGCCTTCCGCCCACAGCTGATGCAGCCAGGTAAGGAAGGCGCGGTTCTCATCCGAGGTCAGGGAGGTGCTGACCTTCCCGTCCTTCAGCGTCACATAATAATCGTTGTCAATGATCCCGAAGGCATGACCCAGGAAGCGCAGCTCCCACATGCCCAGGAAGGAAAGCGGAATCTCGTCCTTCTGTCCGTTCCGGTTCGGATCCCCGTCCCGGAACTGCCGCAGAACCTCCGTCAGTTCGTCGGCGGTCGTGGGCATCTCCAGCTTCAGAATCCGCAGCCAGTCGGCGTTGATCCACAGGGCGTTGTTGTTCTGCTGGGTGTTGATCGCCGGCAGCGCCGGAATCGCCCCGTCCGGCAGGGTGATCGCCTTCAGCCAGTCTTCATGCTCCTCAAGCAGCTTCCACAGGTCAGGCGCGTACTCCGCCAGATAGGGTTTCAGATCGATCAGCACCCCCGCGGCGTACATCTTCTGAATCTCCGCTTCGTTCAGCTCCGCCTTGAACAGCACATCCGGCAGATCTTCCCCCGCCGCAATCTGTTCCTTCCGGGTTGTCCAGCTGTTATTGTCCCCGTATTGACGAAACTGGAAGCTGATGCCGGTCTTCTCCTGCATCCGGCTGAAAAACAGGTTCGACTCCCAGATCCGGGTAGACGAATCCCCGTCATATCCTTCCAGAATGAAATCCGGCGCCTTCTGCACCTGCTCCTGCTCCGCCAGAGCGCCCCAGGTACCTAGGCTCAATACCGCCGCCAGCAGCAGCGCGATGATCTTTCGCGTCATGTCTCTCCCTCCCGGTTCGGTTGCGTGATATTTTATTATACCGCAGACAGGCTGTTTTGACCAGACCCCTGTTTCACAGCCTTTTTCAGGATCCACCCGCAGACCGGCTGCTTTGACCGGTCTTCATCATTTCACGGTATTTTTCAGAATCCACCCGCAGCCGGCCAGCCCCAGCAGGATCAGACCGAACCACAGGGACAGAGGGGTGTCGTCGCCGGTTTTGGGAAGACTGGTCGGCATCGGCGTCGGTGCGGAGATCGGCGCAGGAGTCGGCGTCGCGACTGCCGCTTCCTGCGCACCTTTGTTCACGGTGAAGGTTCTGGTGACGATACCGTAATATCCGCCTGCGCCGGTCACAGTGATTGTGTACGTGCCCGGTTCTTTGATCTCCCCGGCAGAAACGCCGTCTCTCAGATAGCTGAGGGTATAATCCGTCCCGAGCGTCAGCGTCCTGTCCCCGTCTTTGACAACCAC
>CADBLV010000214.1 GCA_902795555.1 uncultured Eubacteriales bacterium
CAAAGCCATCCATTTCGACCAGAAGCTGATTCAGCGTTTGCTCCCGCTCATCATGGCCGCCGCCCAGACCGGCTCCGCGATGGCGTCCCACAGCATCGATTTCATCGATGAAGACGATGGCCGGAGCCACCTTCTTCGCCTGATCAAACAGGTCTCGGACACGACTGGCACCGACACCGACGAACATTTCCACAAAATCGGAACCGGAGATAGAGAAGAAAGGAACCCCCGCTTCTCCGGCCACAGCCTTGGCCAGGAGGGTTTTTCCCGTGCCGGGAGGGCCTACCAGCAGAACGCCTTTGGGAATACGGGCGCCGGCCTCGGTATAGTTTTTCGGATTCTTCAGGAAATCCACCATCTCCTGAAGTTCTTCCTTTTCCTCGTCCGCTCCGGCAACGTCTGCGAAAGTGACCTTGTTGCGTGAAGGATCCTGCACGCGGGCCCGGCTCTTGCCGAAAGACATCACCCGGCCAGTTCCGCCGCCCTGGGCGCGGAACATGACAAACCAGATCACGCCCATGATCACCAGCATGATAATATACGGCAGGAAATCATACCACCAGGGAATCACGACCGGCGCGCGATATTCCAGATCAAAATCCAGATCTTTCACCGAAATCTGATCCACGGAAACGCCGGCCTTCTTCGCCTTCATCTGACGGACGGTTTCAATAAAATCATTGCCGATCGTAGTTTCAAAATCATAAGCACGATCGGGGAATTCCGAAGCGGGCACAGCCGTATTGGTCGTAAGCCCAACCAGGCTGTTACTCCGGATGGCCACCCGGGCCACCTTTCCCTCTTCAATCATGGAAAGGAGTTTCGGATATTCAATGCGCTTGCTCACCGTCTGCGTGAGGCCGCCGTTCAGCAGAATGGCGATCATCAGCAGCGTGCCGAGCAGAATGATATATCCAACATATCCCCTCGACGGTTTCTTCATACGACAGTGTCCTCCTTGTGTTCTTTCCCGGGTTTATTTTCCGTTTACGGTTTCGTGTAAATCGCGGGGGAAAGAACTCCGATGTCCGGCAGATTTCGATATTTCTGATCGAAATCCAATCCGTAGCCTACCACAAAAGCATCCGGAATGTCAAAGCAAACATAATCCACCTTCAGATCCGGCACCTTCCGGCGGGCGGTTTTATCCAGCAGAGAAGCAATCCGCAGGGAGGCTGCGCCCCGCTGTAAAAGGATCTGGCGCAGATAATTGAGCGTGATGCCTGTATCCACGATATCTTCCACAACGATGACGTCCCTGTCCAGGATCGGCTGATCCAGATCCTTCAGAACCCGAACAACACCGGTGGTCTTGGTGGCGCTGCCATAGCTGGAGATCGCCATGAAATCCACAGAAAGGGGAAGATCAATTTCCCGGATCAAATCCGTGAAGAAGGTGCATGCGCCTTTCAGGATGCAGATCAGCACAGGAGCCTTTCCCCGATAGTCTTCGGTGATCTGCCGGCCCAGCGCCCGGACCTTTTCCTCGATTTCTTCTTTGGTGACAAGGACTCGTTCAAGATCCTGATACAGGATGGAATCTCTGTTCATGGTTGCCTCCGTTCAGTATATTTTGCGGTCGTCAGAGCTTCGCCCAGGGCATTTCCCCCTCCCACACCAGGCGGATGTTTGAGACGGACGGATCCCAGGGGGGAATCGCTCCGGCACCGACGCCGGCCGCCAGCAACACCTCGCTGCCCTGGCAGAGCAGGGGGATCCGATCCCGAAATGGTTCGTCCACACGGCGGTCGGTGAAATAATCCTGGAGTTTCCTGTGCCCTGGGCTTCCGAAAGGACGAATCCGATCCCCCGGCTGACGCGTCCGGAGAATACAACCCTCCGGAAAGCCTTCAGGAACCTCCTGACAGGTGATTCCGTTTCCGGGGCTTCCGCCGGACGGTTCCTTTCGCAGGATGATCCCGGCCAGCGCTGTTTCAGGCTCCCGCCAGGGTGTTGGCTCGAAAACAGGCCTTTGTGGCGGAACCAGATGGAGCAGGCTTCTTCCTCGGACGCAGCGGAAGCCGCCCGGCAGATTCACGGTTTTTCGTTCTCCTTCAGTCAGGGAGAGGAGCGCTTCCGTTTCGAAGCCGCTCAGCTCATGCTCCTTCAGAACGGGGCCCTGGCATTTCCACCATCTGCGCAGCATCCGCCCACGGATGGCGGATGGCTGGGACAGGAGGAGAGAAGCCGGCAGAAAGGAACGTTTTTCCCATCCCTCCAGGGCCTGAACCGTCATGGTGTTCAGCACCTCACAATCCTGCCCTGTGAGAAACGCGGCATGGGCGATCCGCTCCGGGGCCCCGGGAGCCAGCTGATCCAGAAGGGGAAGCAACTTCCGTCGCACCGCGTTTCTGAAATAGCTTTCGTCCTCATTGCTGGAGTCCTCCCGCCAGGAGATGCCGTCTGCTGACAGCGCTTCCCGAATTTCTTCCCGGCCCAGAGAAAGCAGGGGC
>CADBLV010000215.1 GCA_902795555.1 uncultured Eubacteriales bacterium
CGCGGAAGACGGGGATTTTTCCCAGAAAGAGGAGCACCGGGAGAAAAGATGTATCAGGAATTCGCGGAAATCTATGACGAACTGATGTCGGATGTGAAATATGAAAAGTGGGCGGAGTATTATGCACGCCTGCTTTCTGTATATGGCATCCGAAGCGGAAATATCTGTGAATGTGCCTGCGGGACGGGAAATCTGACCATTCCCCTATACCGGCGGGGCTACAGGATGACCGGCGCGGACATCAGCCGGGAGATGCTGTGGCAGGCAGCACAGAAAAGCAGGAAACAGGGCATTGCCATTCCCTTTGTGCAGCAGGACATGAAGGCGCTGAATCTCCATCATCCCGCGGACGCGGTGATTGCCGGATGCGACGGGGTGAACTATTTGATGAACGAAGAGGAGCTGGCCGGCTTCTTTCGGGCGGCTTTCAGGAATATTCGCCCAGGCGGTGCGTTGATTTTCGACGTGAGCACCCCTCACAAACTGAAGGACGTGCTTTGCTCCGGGCTGCTGTTTGACGACAGGGAGAACATCACCTATTTATGGGCAAACACCTGGCACGCGCGGAGCAGGACCGTGGACATGGATCTGTGCTTCTTTATCCGGGAAGAGGACGGAAGATATCGCCGGATGGAGGAACATCAGACCCAGAAGGCGTGGGAGATGCAGGAGTTGAAAGACGGGCTGTGGAAGGCCGGATTCCGGACTGTGAGCATGTACGGTGATATGACCATGAACACTGCCCGGGACGAGGATCAGAGGTGGCACATCGCGGCTGCCAAGCCGGAGGAATAAGATGGACAGAACAGACGAGCTGATTGAAATCGACCTGGGGAACGGACAGGCCCGGGTGATGATCTGCGAAACGACAAAGATCGCTCAGAGGGGAGCGGATCTGCACGGGTGTACCCCGGTTTGCACGGCGGCCATGGGTCGGCTGATGACCGGTACGCTGATGATGGGCATGATGCTGAAGGGGAAGGGCGAGAGCGTGACCGTGAGCATCCATGGCAACGGTCCCATGGGAACGCTGATGGCTGTTTCCGAGCCCGGCTGTGTACGTGCCTGCGCGGACAACCCCCGAGTCGATTTGCCTTCACGGTCAGACGGCAAGCTGGATGTTGGCGGCGCTGTCGGAAGGAAGGGCCTGATGACGGTCGTGCGCGATCTGGGCGGCGGCAAACAGTATATCGGGCAGAGCGAGCTCGTGAACGGGGAAATCGCCATGGATTTTGCTCAGTACTTTACCGTATCGGAGCAGACCAACAGCCTGGTTGCCCTTGGAGTTCTGGTGAGCGGGGAAACGGTGATCAAAGCCGGCGGCCTGCTGATTCAGCCTCTGCCCGGATGCAGCGAAGAGATGCTGGACGCGCTGGAACTGCGCAGCCCCATGTTTGCAGACATCAGCAGGGAGATGACCTTTGCAGAGATCGACACGCTGTGGCAGGACTGGTTTCGGGGGCTGGATCCGAAGGTGCTGAACCGGACACCGCTTCAGTATCTGTGCACCTGCAGTCGGGAGCGAATGGAAAAGGCACTGATCTCCCTCGGGGAAAAGGAGCTGCAGGAGTTGATTTCGGAAGGGCAGGGGGCCGAGATGGCCTGTCATTTCTGCCACAACTGTCATTTTTTTACAACTGCAGACCTTCAAAAAATGCTGGAAACGGCAAGGGGAGGGGAACATGAGTAACAGACCGATTATCAACTTCGACGATCACTTCGCAGCTTTCACCAGTCAATGGATGGAAGAACACAAAGGCGAATATCGAAATTTTGACGAGATGGAAGCAGACGTACCGCGAATATATCTGTCTTTCCTGAACACTCGTGCTTCCTGGCTTGACGGGCTGACGCCGGGATCGTATTTCACACAGTTTGAGGATCCGAAGGATCTGGTAGACTGGATGACGGAATACTGCAAGGACGGAACGCCTGTACCTGAAGGGCTGATGGAACAGATCACTTTTGTAGGAAAGGGATGTGAAAAGCGCCTGATGGCCCTTCTGAAGGACGAAGACAGCCCCGAAGAAGCGCGGATGACCGCCAT
Organism: uncultured Eubacteriales bacterium; assembly: GCA_902795555.1. The sequence goes on from CADBLV010000215.1 coordinate 2,048, forward strand.
CGGACTTTTGCGTGAAATGGGCAGCGAAATGCCCAAATCCCTGTATATTTCCTGGCAGATGAACCGGGCGGAAAAGGACGACCTGAAGGATAACGCACTGGAGAGTCTCAGCGAAATGGGAAAGAGCGTGGTTCAGCCGATTCTGCAGAACATTCAGGCCGCCAACGATGCCGGACAGGAAGCGCTGCTGGAGGTGCTTAGCCGGTTTCCGGGGGATGAACGGATCGGGAAGATTGCCTTACGCCTTTTTAAGGAGAAGAAGGGCAAGCGGGCGCTGATGGCCGGATATCTGGCAAAAATCGGAGACGAAAGCGCGCTGCCCGCTCTGCTGGAAGCGGCGGCGGATCCCGAAATACATTATCTGACATATATTGAAATTCGCAACGCCATCGAGGAACTGGGAGGAGAATGCCCGGAACGGGAATTTGATGAGGATCCGGAATATGAGGCCATGCGACAGCTGGACGGATGAGGTGATGAAGCATGCTGTGTCCCAGATGCGGGTATTACGCAGAGGGAGAGGAAATCGTCTGTCCGGAATGCGGGGAGATTCTTCGCCGGGAGAGCACGGAAAACGTGAGCGGCGCTCAGGCCATCCGACAGGGAAAACGGGCCAGAGAGGCGGTCATGCGACGGCCTGCCAGCCGATCTGAACGGGTCGGAAGAGTCGGCAGAGCTTCGGAAGGAAACAGCCGTATTTCAACAGAAAGTCGCACTGCCGCTGACAGGAGCATGGATGGAAACAGCCGACCCAGTGCCGAGCGCCGGAATTTGAACGAGGCCACGGATCATTATCAGGAGGACCTGAAGATTTACGGCACCGAAGGCGGAGAAGATGAGGAGCGGGGCGCGGGATTTGAACGAAAGCGGCGTGCCCTGTATGATGACGAGATCCTGAGAAACGAGCGAGCGGAGCAGGATGCCCTTCGATATGAACAAAGCCGGGGACACCGGGGACATATGATCAACTGGGTCAAGGTAGCTGCCATCGTTGTGGGCGCGGCTGCGTTGATGATTGTCGCGGGATGGTTTTTTCTGAATAAAACAGAAGCGGGACAGAAAATCATGGCCCGGATGGGAAGGGAAGCCAATTCCACCGCTTTATGGGCCGTGGGCGAGGACAGGATGAACGAGGGAGACATCGACGGGGCCATCTCAGCCTTTCAGAAAGCACGGGATCAGGACACGGCGGAAGGCACCGTTGACGTGGACGGACTGCTGACCCTGGGCAGCGCCCTGGAGGCAGCCGGGAGAATTGATGAGGCAGCAGCGCTGTATGAACAGATTTATACAGAGACTCCCAGCCGTACGGAGGCATATCGAAATCATATCCGCATCCTGATGACAGCCAGGAAGGCAGGAGATTTGGCCAAAGCGGGCGAACTGATGAAAATTGCCTATGAAAAGACCGGGGATTCCTCCTTTAACACCCAGCGGAGCGATCTGCTTCCCGCTCCGCCGGAAGTGGACCTGACCGCCGGATTTTACGAAGCAAAAAAATACATTGCCATCACCAGCTATCAGGGATATGACGTTTATTACACCTTCGACGAGAACGCCGAACTTCCCGCGGGAGGAATCCTTTTCAAAGAACGCGTTTTTCTGGACGAGGGAACCCATAACCTTCGGGCCGTGGCTGTGAACGGCGAACTGGTCAGCGACGAACTGAAGGGCACCTATAAAATCATCATGCCGAGCCCCATGACGCCCCGATGCAACCTTGCGCCTAACACCTATAAGCATCGACAATCCGTGAAGCTGAAGCCCGGAAAGGACAACGAGAATGATGATGACATCGTCATTTATTACACAGTCGACGGATCCAACCCGGACGCGGACAGCCCGATTTATAACGGGGAGCCAATCTGGCTGCCTAACGGCAAGCCGACGCTGAAGGCTGTGGCCGTGAACAAATATCACAAGGTTTCAAATATGCTGGAGGTGAAATATAAAATCGAGGCAAAACCGTTGCCCCTGAGCGCTTATGACCCGGCCACGGACCAGATCGGGAATATCCGGCTGAATCAGACTGCACAGAGTGATTTTGAAAAGACCTACGGAACAGGAAAACTGATTGACGAAGGTCCGCGGGAAGGATTTAACGGAAACCTGCGCACGTTTGAATATGACTGGGGAACGGTGACGTATGTCCTGAACCGAACGATATGGACCGTGGTGGAGGTGGACATTCACAAAAACGGCGGCCCCAACGCTCCACGCGGAACGGCTATCGGGGATGCGGAAGATTATGTGGTCGGGAAATATCGCGACCTTGGACAGGTGGCCTCTGCCAGCGGAAACCGGGGCCTGTATGCAACCGATAATACCAGCGGAAAAATCTGGAAGCAGGAGGGGGGCGGATCCATCATCCGATACCGTTCCTACGCGGACAGTCACTGGACTCAGCTGGATTATCATACCGGCAGCGAAGGCAAGGTGAACGAGATCCACCTGCAGTATATTCCGTAAAACAGTATCTGGTCGAAAAACAAGAAAAAACCCGGAGGATGGTTCGGATGAATCTTCCTCCGGGTTGCGGCATCAGAACGGCGCACGGATGGTGAAGGATTTGCCATCCAGAGCAGGGAGCCTGCCGTCTGTATGCAGGGTGAGCGATACGGCGCACAGTTTCAGCGCACGGGCATGCAGTCGGCGATTGAGCGCCCGATCGCCATAGACATCATCTCCCAGCAGGGGA
>CADBLV010000216.1 GCA_902795555.1 uncultured Eubacteriales bacterium
ACCGGAACGGGGTCAAGCGTTGCTTTTCGGCGGGGATTATGCTACAATCCAATCCGCCCGCGGAACGCGTCGGGTTCGCTCGCGCCATGGGCAAAACAGAAAGGAAATAAAAAATCAATGGCCCTTAAAAAGATCACAGCCCTGCTTCTGCTGCTGACCCTCTTCGTTCCCTTTGTTCATCCTGCCGCCGCAGCCGCGGAAACCCTGAATGTGGTGGCCACGGTCTTTCCCATCTGGGATTGGACCCGGGAGATCGCAAAGGATGTTCCCGATCTGAAATTAACTCTCCTTCAGGGAAACGGCGTGGATCTTCACAGCTTCCAGCCCAGCGCCGCCGATCTGATGAAAGTCGCGTCCTGTGACGTGTTTATCTATGTCGGCGGGGAGTCGGATGCCTGGGTGAAGGACGCCCTGGCCGAATCGATCAATCCGAATCTCATTTCCGTCAATCTGATGGAAGCCCTGGGGGAAGATGTCCGTCCGGAAGAAACGCCGGAAGGCGCGGAACCCGCTCACGACCATGGGGATGAAGCGCCGGAGGCGGACGAGCATATCTGGCTCTCCCTGAAAAACGCCGAAAAACTGGTGACGGCCATCGCCGAAGCGCTCCGAAAGGCGGATCCCGTCCATGGAGATCTTTATACGAAAAATGCTGAACTTTATGTTGAAAAGCTTTCCGCCCTGGACGAAGCCTATGCCGGGGCCCTGAAAGAAGCGCCCCTGCACACCCTGCTTTTCGGCGATCGTTTTCCTTTTCTCTATCTGGTCAGGGATTACGGTCTGACCTATGACGCCGCCTTCTCCGGCTGCGAGGCGGAAACGGAAGCCAGCTTTGACACGGTCATTTTCCTTGCCGCCAAGCTGGATCAGCTGGAGCTTCCGGCTGTTCTCACGCTGGAGGGAAGCGATCACCGCATCGCGGAAACCATCATTCGCAATACGTCCCGGGGAGATCAGACGATTCTGGAGCTGAATTCCATGCAGGGCATCACGGCCGCCGACGCAGAATCCGGAACCACCTATCTGAGCATCATGGAAGCAAACCTCGGAGTGCTTCGTCAGGCTCTCGGAAATCCGGAACCGTAATCAGCATTCTTTTCCGGATGGCACAGTGCTGGATGCGCGAAAGACGGAATAAATCTGGAGGATCGTTGAAATATGCAAAAAGCAGACCGTTCCGCAGTTCTCGGAACAATGGAAATGAAGCGTCTTGTTCCCCGGGTCAGCATCCCGATCATGATTTCCATGCTGGTTCAGGCGCTTTATAATGTAGTGGACAGCATCTTCGTGTCCCGGTTTGATCCGAATGGACTTACCTCCGTTTCTCTGGCCTTTCCCTTCCAGATGCTGATGGTGGCGCTGGGCGTGGGCATGGCCACGGGCGGAAACAGCCTCCTCAGCCGCCGGCTCGGAGAAAAAAGGCCCGAAGAAGCCAGAATCGGCGCCTGGAACGGCCTGGTCATCGAACTGGCCGGAAGCGCCGTTTTCATCCTCATCGGTCTTTTTGCCGCCGGCAGCCTGATGCGTCTGGTGGTGTCCGATCGTCTTCAGAACGCGGAATCCATCTTCCAAAACGGCGTCAGTTATCTCTCGATTGTCACCACCTGGAGCACCGGCCTCTTCATGGCGGTTTTCTTCGAGCGCATGCTTCAGGCCACAGGCAATACGGTTCTCTCCATGCTGACACAGCTTGCGGGCGCCATCACCAATATCATCCTGGATCCGATCATGATTTTCGGCCTTCTGGGATGCCCGCAGATGGGTGTCGCCGGCGCCGCTGTCGCGACGGTCATCGGCCAGTGGGTTTCCGCGCTGGTGGGCCTGCTGCTCAATCAGTGGAAGAACGCGGAGCTGCGTCTTTCCTTCAGAGAGTTCCACCTGGATCCCCACGCCATGCGGGACATCGTGGCCGTCGGTCTCCCCAGCTCCGTCATGCAGGCCATCGGCTCCGTCATGAACATCGGCATGAACGCCATTCTTTCCGGTTTTGAGCAGAGCAACGCCGCCCTCAATGTCATGGCGGTCTATTTCAAGCTCCAGTCGTTTATCTTTATGCCGGTGTTCGGCCTCTCTTCCGGCCTGATCGCCATCGTAGGCTATAATTTCGGCGCGAGAAACAAAGAACGGATTTACTCCTGCATCAAAGTCGCCCTGGCCTGGGCGATCTCCATCATGCTGGTGGGGATGCTGGTCTTCATGATCTTCCCCGAACAGCTCATGGCGATCTTCGAATCGGATGCCGAGCCGGAATTAACCGCTCAGATGACAAAGATCGGGGTGGTTGCGCTCCGCGCGGTCTCCACCAGCTTCCTGCTGGCCGCCATCGGCATTGTGCTCTCCACGGTTTTCCAGGCAGTGGGCAAAGGCGTCTACAGTATGATCATGAGCATCTGCCGCCAGCTGGCCGTTCTCCTTCCGGCGGCCTGGCTCCTGGCAAAGTTGACCAACGATGTTTATTCCGTCTGGTGGGCCTTCCTGATTGCGGAGGTGGTCTCCCTCGTGATCTGTCTTTTCTTCTATCGGAAATGTGATCGTGAAATGCTCTCCAGGCTATAACGATAGGATTTTTACGGAACCAGGGGCCACATGGCAAAAGCGACGGCGATTCCCAGCAAAGCCCCGGCCAGCACCTGCCGCCCCGTATGCCCCACAAATTCCTTCAGCGCCTCTTCCTGGGTCAGCGCTCCGGTGTTCATCGACTGGAGCAGCTGAATCATGTTGTTGAGCACCTTCGCCTGTTTCCCGGTCTCCTGACGGACACCGGTGGCGTCGTGCATGACAATCAGCGCGAGAATGGCCGAAACGGCGAAAAGGGGCGAATTCCATCCGTGCCGCAGGCCGATGGCAAACGCCGCGGAAACGACGATGGCGGAATGGGCGCTCGGCATTCCGCCGTCCCCGATCAACCGATGCAGATCCAGCTTGTGGTGAATCAGGGCATGGATGATGGTCTTGGCCAGCTGCGCCAGCACCCAGGAGACAAAAGACGTAATCAGAATCGGATTATAAAAGTCCGCAAGATTCATGGAAAAACCTCCGTGTGTCGGTCGGATTCACCGTATTATAGCATAAAAGCCGGACGGGGGGAAACCCCCTCTCCAGCAGGCGCTCAGTCATTTCGGCGGGCTGATGAAAAAACCGTTGACACGGGCCCGAAGTCATGCTATAATCTCAAATTGTCAGCGGAAAGGATACCGTTTCCGTCGAGCGCCGAAGCCTCTGGAAGAAACGGTCTGTGGCTTGCGCCTGTAGCTCAGTTGGATAGAGCAACGGCCTTCTAAGCCGTGGGCCGGGGGTTCGAGCCCCTCCAGGCGCGCCAA
>CADBLV010000217.1 GCA_902795555.1 uncultured Eubacteriales bacterium
CTGGATCCGGTGCGGTTTATGACGAATGATTCCAGCGGAAAAATGGGCATCGCACTAGCGGAGGCTGCCCGGGATCGGGGGGCGGAGGTGACGCTGGTGTACGGGGCCATTACGCGGTCGCTTCCGGATCGGGTGTCGCTGATCTCGATTGAATCCGCGATGGACCTGTATGAGGTGATAATGCAGGAGGCACCGAAACATGACATCGTGATTCAGGCGGCCGCCGTGCCAGACTGGCGGTTCAGTGAGATCAGCCCCACAAAGGTCAAAAAAGACCATCGGAAGGAGATTACCCTGACGATGGTGGAAAACCCGGATGTGGCTGCTGCCGTTGGGGAACTGAAACGGCCGGGACAGACGATGGTGGGCTTTGCGGCAGAGACCGACAGCCTGGAAGCCAACGCGGAAAAGAAACTGGAGAAAAAGCATCTGGATTTGATTGTGGCCAACGATGTGACCAGACCGGGCGCCGGATTCAACGTGGACACGAACATCGCTACCCTGATCTGGAAAGGCGGCCGGGAAGATATGCCCCTGCAGAGAAAACAGGAACTGGCGCACCGAATTCTGGACCGGATTCTCCTTCTTCGGCGTGAAAACGGAAGCGATTGAGCGGGGACAAAAACGATGGATCAAAAAACGCGAGTCGATCCATGACAAAAAGAAAAGCGAAAGAAAAGGAGCGCGGGCGCGAAGATGCGCCGGCGCTCCCTTTTATACGGAAACAGTCTCAGGCTCTTCCGGTGGAAACCTTATGCTTCCGCAGCCTGATCGAGCGACAGACTGAGACGGTTTTTATGCTTCCGTCGTCTGATCGAACGGCAGATCGAGGCGGTTTTCTCCGTCGGTCCAGAGGCGTTCGAGATCGTAGAAAGCACGCTCATCCCGATGGAAGAGATGGACGATGATATGGCCGTAATCCAGCACAGCCCATCGGGCCTCCCGGACACCTTCCGAGCGCCGCAGGGTCAGGCCGTGACCGGACATGAATTCATCCACCGTGTCGCACAGGGCGCTGACCTGTGCGGCTGAACGGCCGGAGGCGATCAGCATCTCTTCGCATAGGACCGTGAGATGGCCGACCTTCAGGGCTACGATGTTTTCGGCTTTTTTTTCGTACAGCTTGCCCGCCAGTTCGCGGATCAGATCAAGATCGTTCATGCTTTTTCTCCTTCAATTGTTTTTCAGGGTTTGTTTTTTCAGACACACGCCATGCCTGATTTCTGCGCTTTTCGGGATTTGCCCGGCATCGCCTGTGAGCTTTTTCAACCACTCGATGGTGTTCAGCGTTCGGGGATGCAGCGTTTTTCCCCGATTTCTGACATAATCGGAAGTCCCCTGCAGGGACAGGAGCAGGGCGGCTTCCAGATTCTTTTCGGCCAGGGAACGAACTTCTTCCAGGAGGGGATAGCCTGCGCGCAGGGGCTCGATGGAATCGGCCAGACACACGCACATGGCCAGACGGGACATGCCCGGGCAGCCTGTGTTGTGATAGGCAATCGCGTCCAGCACCTCCGGATCGGCCATGCCGTACTGATTGCGGGCAACCCAGGCCCCTGTGAGCGAATGGAGAAGGGCGCCGCTCTCCAGAAAACCGGGATCTGCCGTGAGCGAGTGCTCCCGGGCAATCTGCTGCATTTTCTTCAGGGGCAGGCACTTGGCGCAATCGTGCAGGAGGCCGGCTTCTTCCGCCTGACGGGGGTTGATCCCATGGAGAAGGGCCAGTCGACGCGCTGTCATCGCCACGGAAAGGGAATGAGCAAATCGATGGGGATTCAGCGCATCAAACAGCTGGGGAAGCCACTCTTCCGCCTGGGCAATGCGTTTTTCCCGTCGATACAGCCCCATGGCGGCGATGTATTCGCGGACACTGATGTCCAGGGACGGATCATCATCGCCCGGGGGATCCTCCCGATCCCGGATCTGACCGGAGGATTCAGGCATGGGATCCATGGGCAGGAAGCTGATCTGAAACCCGGCCTCCGCCAGAGCGATGACTTCCTCACGAAGGGCAGGAATATCTTCGTTTTCCGGGCGGGGACAGACCAGGAACCGGCAGGATTTTTTCACATAATCCGCCTGATGCCACCGGCGGAGCCGCATCAGCGTATGGGAGCCGATGATATAGGAAAAAACCGCTTTGGGATCCTCTTTGCGCAGAAGACGCAGGGTATCCGCGGCATAGGCCGGACCCGGACGATCCAGTTCGACACGACTGGGCTCCAGCCGATTGTCAACGGAGCAGGCAGCCACTGTCATCCGCCACCGATCTTCCGAAGGGGCGAAACAGATTTTGTTGGGAGGATCCCTGGCAGGAATGACCAGCACCCGATCCACATACCCGCCGTCCAGCGCGAAGAGCGCCATCCGCAGGTGCGCCCGGTGCACAGGATCGAAGCCGCCTCCCAGAATGCCTGTCCGATGTTTAGCCAACGCAGTTCCTCCTTCTTTTTCTGACAGAATGTATTATAAACGAAAAAACGAAAAGAGAAAAGACCGAAAGTAAAGATTTTTTGGGAAAGGTCTTGATTTTGTCTGCTGAACGTGATAAAATACCGAGCGATGGTTTTTTAAGGATGCTCAGGGGAGGTGAACCAAGTTGCCGAACATTCAGTCCGCTAAGAAGCGCGTCAAGGTCAGCGAGAAGAAAAATCTCCGGAACCGCATTGTAAAGAGCGGGATGCGCAGCACTGTGAAGAAGCTGAATACCGTGATTGCCGAAGATCCGCAGAACGCGGGCGCCATGCTGTCCAAGGCCAGCGCCGTGATCGATAAAGCCGCGGGTAAGGGCGTCATTCATAAGAATGCCGCGAATCGCAAAAAGGCCCGTCTGGCCAAGCAACTCAACAAGGCTGCAGCCATGTGAGATTATGCGATATAAACCCCTTCCGTAGAAGAGCGGGAGGGGTTTTGACGTGGAAACGGAAACCGATTTCCTTCAAGATGTTCCCGGAGCGCTTTCGGGGAGAGCTTTCATGGGCGGCGCATTCCGGAAACGATCTTTTTTCGGAAGATTTTTTTCCGGGAAGAAAACCGGGTGCTGTTTCGTCTTTATGAGTGAATATCCGAAAAAGGAGGACGCCGTGATGAATCGAAACTGGAAACGGATGCTGTCGGCTCTTGCGGCCGGCCTGATGACGGTGCTGCCGGCGCTTGCGGAAGATCTTGCGCCTGAGAAAGCGGCGGCTCAAAACGCAGCCGCTTCGGAGACAGCCGGGGAAAAAGCGGACGGAGAGGCGACCGTGGACACCGGCTTTTCCGAAATTGAATCCCTGCTGGACGCCAGCAGGATGACGGACACAGAGGGCATGACACTGGAGGAAATCACCGACGCCTTTAACAATGGCGCCATGAAGGAGTTTCTGAATCAGGAAAGCGGATTCTCTGTACAATATCCGGCGCTGTTTGAATTTCAGGACAACGCCGGATATCAGGCCGTGAGCGGGGACGGATTGGCGATTCTGGAGATTACCAGCGTGCCCAACGGCGGGGAAAAACTGCTGAAGAGCATTCTCGAGATCACCAAGAACGAGGTGAAGGACGCGCGGACGGAATATCAGCCGGAGGCGGGTATCCTGCTGCTGAAACGGACGGACGACGACACTGCGATGGTTTATGCGGATCTCTATCTGGAAACCTCTGCCTGGCTGCACCATGTGTCCCTGATGTATCCCAGGGATCAGGATCCGGTGTATGATCCCTACCTGATGTATATCCTGAATTCCATGACCTCCGGAGAATCGGAGCAGGGGTGAAGAAACGGAGGAATAAGCATGAAGAAAATGGCTGCATGGATGCTGGCGCTGCTGCTGGTGCTGTCCCTGTGGACGACAGGCGCCTCGGCAGAAAAAACCGGAAGGGTTTTCGGCGGATGGCTGATTTTGCGAGCCTCGCCTTCCTATAACGGACAGATCAAATCCAGCTATCCCAGCGGAACCGTGGTTACCATCACCGGACAGAGCGGTGCCTGGTATCAGGTGAAGGCTCCGGACGGTCTGACCGGCTATATGCTGGGAGCGTATCTGAAAATTGACGATGGCCCCACGCCCGTTGGATCGGCTTTTCTGGTCAGCCCCAACGGGAAGAATGTTCGCCTGCGGTCCGGCCCAGGAACGGGGTATTCCATTCTGGCTTCTTATGCGCCCGGGACTGCCTGCACGATTCTGGAGAGCGGCGCCAGCTGGAGCCGGATTCAGATCGGCAATCGAACCGGCTATATGATGACCCGCTTTCTGAGCGGGTCGGTCGTTCCGACTCCCACGGCGGAAACGGAGATCAATGCCTGGGTGATCAGTCGGAACGGACAGGGCGTAAATCTGCGCACGGGCCCCGGAAAAAACTATGGCAGCATCGGATTCTACAGCGTCGGCACCGCAGCGGTGATCCTCTCACCGGGAGCGGTGTGGAGCTATATCCGGATCGGTACCCGGCACGGATATATGATGAGCGAATTCCTGACCACAGTGGCACCGGTTGCTCCTGTGACACCGATTATCGGCGGCGCACATGTCGTCAGCGCGAACGGCCGGGGCGTGAATCTGCGCACCGGTCCGGGGAAGGAATACGGCGTGATTCGCGTGATCCCCGTGGGTACACACGTGACGATTATCACCCGCGGGCTGACCTGGCATTATGTGAAGGCAGGGGACTTCTTCGGATACATGATGGCCCAGTACATCTATGAGCCGGTGAATCCGCATCCGAAGCCCACGCCGAAGCCAACCGCAAAACCGACTCCGACCCCGACGCCGACACCGACACCGACACCCACGCCGACGCCTACCCCCAAGCCTACGACGCTGAAAAAGGGATCGACGGGCGAAGAAGTGAAACAGCTGCAGAACCGGCTGAAGGAATTGAAGTATCTGGACGCGTCGATTCCTACGGATGGGGTCTTCGGCGATCTGACGGAAAAGGCCGTAAAAGCTTTCCAGAAGATCAACGCCATTACGCCGGACGGCATTGTCGGCAATACGACCCACGCTGTGCTGAATTCCGACCTGGCCATCCCGAAGCCGGATGGAAAGACCCTGGAACAGATTCTGGCGGAAAGCAGCTCCGGCGGCTCGGGCGGTTCCGGAGGCTCCGGC
>CADBLV010000218.1 GCA_902795555.1 uncultured Eubacteriales bacterium
CCACCGGCGAGGAAGGAACGTCTACCTCCACCATCGGCGGCGAGAACTTCGGCATCTGCACCGGCTGCAAGGACACGGATGCCTGCGTTGAGTTCCTCGAGTGGATGTGCTCCAAGGACAAGGAAGCGGAATGGGCTGTCGGCGCCGGCAAGATTCCGGTCCGCGGCGATTCCAAGGCTGAATATACCTATGAAACCAAGGGATTCCAGGTGTTTGTGGATGAGATGAACTACGCCCAGGCCCGCGGCCCGCACGCGGAATGGCCCACGATTTCCGAAGCTGTGTTCACGGCCTGCCAGTCTGTGTTTGTGGACAACGTAGCTCCGGCTGACGCGCTGGCCAAGGCGATGCTGGTGATCGCGCCGATCGTGGCGGAGAATCCCCTGCCCTGACGGGAATCAGTGAAATTCAAAACCTGACAAATAGCTCCGACGGGAGCGGTCGGCAGCGCTGACCGCTCCTCTTTCATTCGAAATTTCGGCAATGTAAAGCCGGCTGCCGGTTCGTCCCGCGGATGAACGGCGCCAGCTTCAGAAAGGGTGTACATGATGCGGAAAAAGGTGATTTCCGTTGCGGCACAAAGGCGAAAGGAGGCCTATTTCTTTATCCTCCCGGCGTTTATCTATATTCTGCTGGTGATGGGATATCCGATGGTTTACAACGCGGTGCTGTCCCTGAAGGATATGAACGTGAAAAACCTGAAATCCGGGGCCTCCGTGTTCATTGGCTTTAAGAATTACGCAGATCTGTTTGCGAACGAGACGTTCCTGCTGGTTCTGAAAAACACGTTTGTGTTTACAATTGCCTGCCTGATCTTTCAGTTTACCATCGGTTTTGCCTTCGCGCTGTTTTTCAAACAACGTTTTCCGCTCTCGGGAATGATTCGCGGCATGATTCTGATCAGCTATATGATGCCGATGGCGGTAACCGGCCTGCTGGGGAAGAATATGTTTATGAATGACGGGCTGGTGAACGATTTGCTGAAACGGCTGGGGATGGTCGGACCGGAGTGGCTGACCAACACGACCTATTCGCTGCCGGCGGTGATTATCATGAACTGCTGGGTCGGCATCCCTTTCAACATGCTGCTGATGATTTCCGGCCTGTCCGGCATTTCCAACGATGTTTATGAAAGCGCCATGATTGACGGCGCCAACTGGGGTCAGCGGTTTTTCCTGATTACCCTGCCGCTGATGAAAAGCGCGATTTTCGCTGTGCTGATGCTGGGCTTCATCTATACCTTCCGAGCCTTTGACCTGATGTATATCATGACCAAGGGCGGTCCCCTGAACTCAACGGACGTATTGGGCACTTATTCGTACATGTTCTCGTTTACACAGTTTCAGTTTTCCAAGGGTTCGGCGGTGGCCATGGTGCTGTTTGCCTGCCTGTTTGTGGTTGGAATGTTTTATCTGCATCTGCTCCGAAAGGAGGAGGATTGAGAATGGACGGTGTGCTCTCCCGAAAGAAAAGAATCCTCTATCCGATCATCGCAGTGGTGATCGCCGTCTTATTCCTGTTTCCGATCTACTGGCTGGTGCAGCTGTCCTTTAAGCCCGACATGGAGGCCTTCGGCCGTGTGCTGACGTATTACCCGCATACCTTCACCGTTGATCCGTGGCTGCAGAACCTGAATGATCCGGTGTTCATGACCTCCCTGCGAAACAGCTTCATCAACGCTTTCCTGACGATGGCGATCACGCTGGTTTTCGGAGTTCCGGCGGCCTACGGGATGGGACGATATCGGGTTCGCGGAATCAGCCTCTTTCTTCTGACCTTCCTGATTTCCCAGATGCTGCCGGCATCCCTGACCCTGACCCCGCTGTATCTGATTTTTAACTCGGTTAAGCTTCTGGGCAATCACATTACCTCGCCGATCGCCATCGCGGCCAGCGCGATTCCCTTCGCGGTGGTTACGCTGCGGCCGTTCTTCCGATCTGTGCCGGTGACGCTGGATGAGGCCGCACGGCTGGATGGCTGCGGGCCTGTGCGGGCGTTCTTCTATGTGATGGTTCCGGCGGTGAAAACCGGCATTATCACTATCGTAGTCATCTCTTTCCTGAACGGCTGGAACGATCTGGTTTATTCCATGACATTTAACGTGGGAGCGGATATGCGTCCGCTGACTGCAAACATCTATAAGTTTCAGAGCGCCTACGGGACGAAATGGAACTGCATCATGGCATACGGCACGATTCTGGTGCTCCCTGTGGTCATTCTGTTTATCTTCATGCAGAAGTATATTGTGGGCGGCCTTACCGCAGGCGCGGTGAAAGAATAGCGCGGTTCTGTTCGCGAACGCGAAGGAAGGAACGGGTCAGCGGACGGCTTTTGAATAGCGCGGTTCCGTTTGCGAACGCGAAGGAAGGAACGGATCATCGGACGGCTTTGGTGAAGGTCAGCACCATGATCTCCCGGGCGCCGCCACGCCGCAGGGCTTCGGCACAGCGCCGGGCTGTCGTTCCGGTGGTCAGCACATCATCTACCAGCAGGACGGGAAAGGAAATGTGTTCCTTCGGAGAGAAAACGCCGACCAGATTCCGTACGCGGCCGGCCTGGTTCAGCCGCGCCTGGGATCTGGCATGGTCGTTGGTTCGAAGGAGTAACTGGCGGCAGGAAAGGTGCAGACACTCTGCCGTGGCCTCCGCCAGCAGACGACCGTGATCGATTCCCCTGCGGCGCAGGCGGCGGCGAGGCATGGTGACCCAGGTGACCACCGTGTGCGGGGAAAGGACAAGCCAGGCGGGCAAAGGAAGGATCAGCCGGGCCATTTCCGCGGCCAGACAGGCTTCTGACTGATGCTTCAGGTTCAGGACCATCTGCCTTGCCAACCCCGTGTGGGGACGAAGACTGTAGGCGGGCAGATCGGGCTCCACCGCTGTGAATGTCCAGGCCCGCGCGACATCCTCGGTCTGCAGGCGTTCCCGGCAGGCGGGGCACAGAGGCGAGCCGTCGGATATTTTGCCGCATCCCCGGCATAGGGCGCCTTCCGGAAAAACGCAGTCCCGCAGGAAAGCGCCGAGGCTCCGCAACCCTTCTCCCCAGCGGCCATAGAGATATTTGCGCATTTTCATTTTGTTCATGAAATCATTTCCGCGGCGTTTTTCAGCCGGTCGGCCAGGGTGGTGTTCCGGCTGATGATCCGGTTATTGTCCACCATCCGGCGAATGGTGTCTTCACTGCCGATCAGCACGACCAGCGTTCGGGCGCGGGTTACGGCCGTGTAAAGGAGATTGCGGGTCAGAAGCAGCGGCGGTCCGTCCACCACCGGCATGACCACGACCGGAAACTCACTGCCCTGGCTTTTATGAACTGTGAGGCAGTAGGCAATATCCAGCTCGCTCAGATCCGACTGCTCATATTGTACTTCCCGGCCGTCATCAAAGAGAACTGTCAGGAATTCCTTTTCCGGAATGACCTGAGTGATCATCCCGATGTCTCCGTTGAAAACCCCTTCGTTTACGGTGCGCTCCACACCGTTCCGCACCCATTCGCGACCATAATTATTTTTGGTCTGGATCACCTTGTCTCCCAGGCGGAATACCGTTTTTTCCTCCTGCTGTTCCCGGATCAGCTCCGGCTTGTTGTCCGAAGGAGGATTCAGAGCGGCCTGCAGCAGCCGGTTCAGGTTATGCACGCCGCATTCTCCTTTCTTGGTCGGGGACAGCACCTGAATATTCTCCACGGCCAGGGAAACGGCATTCCGGGCCGGATAGCCCAGATAGCCCGGCAGGCGGCTGGTTGTCAGGGAGATGACGCTTTCTGCGGCGCCGTGAGGATCTTTTCGTTCAAAGAAGAAATCCGTATTCCGGCTGTTCAGGACGGGCATTTCGCCCCGGTTAATCCGATGGGCATTCAGCACGATGTGGCTGGTTTCGCTTTGTCGGTAGATATCTTTGAGACGGACACAGGGAACTATGCCGCTGGACAGGATATCTCCCAGAACATTGCCTGCGCCGACGGAGGGAAGCTGATCCGCATCGCCGACCAGGATCAGCCTGGTTCCGGGGACAAGGGCCCGCAGCAGCGATCGCATCAGCAGCAGGTCAATCATGGAGGCTTCATCCACGATGACACAGTCTGCTTCCAGGGGTTCATTCTCGTTTCGCTGGAAAAGCCCCTGTTTTCCGGAACACTCCAGGAGGCGGTGAATGGTTTTCGCGTCCTGACCGGTGACCTCGGTCATTCGCTTGGCGGCCCGCCCTGTGGGGGCGCAGAGGGTCACGTTGATTTTTTTCCCGGAGAACAGATGGAGGATGCAGTTGATGATGGTGCTCTTTCCTGTACCCGGGCCGCCGGTGATCACAAATACGCCGCTTTCCAGCGCACCCCGGATGGCATCGCGCTGGGTGGGAGAGAAAGTGATCTGCGAGCGCTTCTCAAAAGAAGTGATCGCTTTGGCTGCCTTTGGAAAAGGACTCGGATTTGCGGCGACCATCAGCTGCTGAATCCGCAGCGCAATTTCCTCTTCTGCTCTCAGATAGGCCGGGAGAAAGATTCTCCGGTTTCCGTTTTCATCGCACTCGGCCACCAGCCTGTGAGCTACAAGCAGGCCGTTCAACGCGGCGCTGCAGAGGCTGAGGCTGACATTCAGGAGTTCGGCAGTTGTCCGGCACAGCTCATTTTCCGGCAGGAAAACATGACCCCGTTCTGTGGCGGAGCTTTGAAGCACATACTGCAGCGCTGCCCGGATCCGGATTTCGCTGTCCGGGGCAATTCCGGACATCAGGCCGATCTGATCCGCGGTTTTAAATCCGATTCCCTCAATACTGTCACAAAGAAGATAGGGATTGTTCCGGATGACATCGAGCGATTTTTCATGAAACACACTGATGATTTTATCCATCAGCGAAAGGGAGAGACCGTATTTCTGCAGCGCAATCATCACCCGGCGTTTTTCCTGGGTTTCCTGAAGGCTTTCGAGGATGGGCCGTATGTTTCGCGGCCCTATGCCGGGCACCTGCGCGAGCATTTCCGGATGTTCTGAGAGAACGGACAGAGTTTCTTCTCCGAAAACAGAAACGATGTTCCTCGCAAGGGTGGGACCGATGCCCTGGATGATGCCGCTGGCCAGGTAACGCCGGAGACTTTCCAAATCTGTCAGAGGCAGGATCTGCAATTCGACGCAATGAAACTGGCGGCCGTAAGCAGGATGATTCTTCCATTCTCCGTTGAAAACCACCCGCTCCGATTCGCCCAGCGCCGGCATGGTTCCCACGACCGTGTGCTCTTCCGTTCCGTCAGAGACGGCGAGGACGGAATAACCGTTTTCATTGTTCCGGAAAACGGTTCCCAGAACAGTTGCTTCAAGTTGCTCCATGCCCTGTGCCTCCCACCGACCGCAGCGGTTTTGGGCCATTTTACCATAAAAAACGGGGATTGTCATTAAATCCAGGGTCTGGTATAATATTTTCATCCGCGAAGTCACGAAGGAGCATGGGGATATGGATATTCTGAAGATCCTGCTGGTTTATCTTTCCGCCACAGTGGCGCTGTCTGTTCAGGCTGCGCCGACGCCGCAGGTGACACCGGTGCCTACGGCCGTGGTGACTCCCGCGCCGACGGAAACAATGACCCCGGAGATTCCGGAAGAGACTCCGGAGCCTACTCCCGAACCGACGGGAACACCGGAGCCTACCGTTTCCGTTACGCCGCATCCCGTGCCGACGGTGACGCCAAACCGGGCTTATCATAATCTGGCCCAGGGTGCGAAAGGCGCAGAAGTGAGGCGCCTGCAGGAGCGACTGATTGAGTTGGGATATCTGCCGGAAGGCAGCGCAGACGGAGCCTACGGCGCAAAAACCCGCAACGCTGTGCGCAAATTCCAGTATTACAACGGTCTGACTCAGGACGGCGTGGCCGGCCGGGCGACCCAGACCAATCTGTTTGAAAACCCGGATGTGGCACCATATCCGACGAATACGTCGAAGGCGACAGACGGGCCGAAAGCGACGGATGCCTCGGAAGCCATTGAGCTTCCCAAATCGACAGACACACTGAAGCCGACGGACACGCCGAAGCCGACGGACACGCCAAAACCGACGGACACGCCAAAACCGACGGATACACCCAAGCCGACAGACACGCCGAAGCCGACGGACACGCCGAAACCTACGGACACACCCAAGCCGACGGACATGCCCGCGTTGAAGAACACCCCGAAGACAAAGGAATCAGCCAAACCGACGGATACACCGAAGCCGACGGATACGCCGAAGCCTACGGATACACCCAAGCCGACGGATACGCCCAAGCCGACGGATACGCCCAAGCCGACGGATACGCCCAAGCTGACGGATACGCCCAAGCCTGACGAAACGGAAGCACCTGATTCTCCGCTTCCGCCCAAAGCGGAGGCAACGCCGGAAACGGAAGCCATCTATGTCGATCTGGATCTGGAAGGATTCGAGGACATTCAGGGTTCTGTGGCGGTGAACGACGAAGGCTCCCCTCTGTCCTGGCTGGCGCTTGAGGATGGCGTTACGGTAAAACGCATGCCCAGGCTGCGACAGCGCGATCAGGAAATCTGGGTCAGTTTGGAGGATCTTTCGGAAGCGATGACCTCCTGGGTGATGACCCGGGATGAGACCGGTACGCTGGTGCTGGAAGCGGAAGGTTACACCATTGCCATTGTCAGCGAGGAAAACGGACCTGTGGCTGTTGTGGATGGGACGGAAATCGCCATGACGGGAGAGGAATTCGATTTTGTGGAGGAAGGCTGTTTCATTGAAAGCCGCTTCCTGGCTTCCCTTTTCCGGGGCGAGGCCCTTTGGGTGCCGGAAGAGAATACGCTGATGCTTCGCCTGCCAACCAAAGCCCAGACGGATGCAACGGATTAATCGGGTAAAAGGATGTGCTTTTCCCGTGATGGGAAAGATTTTTCCATCGGAGCCATTGAAATCGGTTCCTATTTCTTCGTATGATAGCGGGACGGCATGAAACAGGAGGTGACAGCCGTGAGAACTGCAACCATTAAACTGAGTCTGGTGGAAAACGTCAACAAGTTTGTGAATATCGTCAGTCAGTATCCTTTTGAGATGGATCTGAGGGCCGGGCGCCACGTGGTGGATGCTAAATCGATTCTGGGTATTTTCTCTCTGGATCTTTCCAAACCCATCACCCTGGAAATCTATGAGGAGGACTGTGACGACCTGCTGGAAGAGATCAAGCCTTTTCTTTCCAGGGAATAATCTGCGGACAGAGGATTTACGCCTCTGAGGTGAGAAAATCCTGATTCATCTCAAAGCAAAACATCCAAAAGCCGAACATTCTTTGTTTTCTTCTTCCTTTTATTCGGAAATTGTGATATAATTCTCCTTTGGGAAGCAGCCGCTTTCCAGGGGAGGAAAAGAGGATGGAAAAAATACGCCGGAATGAACGGATGAGCGTGATGATGAAGCTGCTATCCGACGCGCCGAACACAGTTCACAATCTGGGTACCTTTTGCGAGATGTTCGGGTCTGCCAAATCTACCGTGAGCGAGGATATTGAGATTTTGCGGGGCGTGGCGGAAACCTTTGATCTCGGACGAATTGACACGGTGACCGGAGCTGCCGGAGGCGTGCGATATCGTTCGATGATCAGCAGGGCCGGAGCCCGGGAAACCATTGAGCAGCTTTGCGGAATGCTCAGCGGCAGCGAACGCCTTCTGCCCGGCGGTTTCCTTTATTATTCCGACATTCTTTCCACGCCCGGTATCGTAACCCGGATGGGTGAGATCATTGCCACGGAGTATTATCAGGCGAACCCGGATTTTGTGCTGACCATGGAAACCAAGGGGATTCCGGTCGCTTTTGCCACGGCCAATGCCCTGGGTGTGCCGCTGGTGATTGCCCGGCACAGTTCCAAAGTGTATGAGGGATCGGCTGTGAACATCAATTACGTATCCGGCTCAGGAAATATCGAGACCATGAGCCTCAGCCGCAGGGCCGTGAAGGAACAGCAACGGGCTCTGGTGGTGGACGATTTCCTCAAGGGTGGCGGGACGGCCCGCGGCATGGTGGAGCTGATGCGGGAATTCAGCGTTTCCGTGGTTGGCATGGCCTTTGTGATGAGCACGCTGTTGCCGGAAAAGAAGCGGATCAGCGGCGCGAAAAGTCTGATGACCCTGGAAGTGACGGAAGGGGAGCCCCCGGTGGCCCTGGTGAAACCCGCAGACTGGCTGATGTAAGGAAACTTCGCGCTCGGGGGCAAAATATGTCTCATTTTCTGGTTGCCTGAATTTGCAATCATCGACCTGCCGTCAGTCACTCAGGATGAAAAAAGACGGAAATTTGCCAAAACGGAAGGGAATGTGATATTATAAACTGTTAGGGTTTCAACGAAGGAGACCGAAAGGGGGGAACGGGTTTGTATCAGATGACTCCGCCGCAGCCGGCCCAGCTGCCGCCAGAGCCGGAAAACAAACGGCTCAGCGTACTGCAGATCATGATGATCGTGCTGGTGCTGGGGTTTGCGGCCTGGTATCTCGTGACAACGCTTACGCCCAAACCCGAGCCCTACGGAACCATCACGGCGGGCATTATCGGTTCCCGCTATACCGGCGACTGCCTGATCGTCCGGGACGAAACCCCTTACGATGCTGAAGGCGTCACCAGTGTAGACTATGTTGCCAAGGAAGGCGCCGTGATTTATCGCGGACAGACCGTCTGCAATGTCTATTCTTCCGGCTTTTCCACCCGGGAGATGAATACCCTGCAGGATTACCGTAACCAGATCAAGGAATATCAGATCAAGTTGCTTTCCGGCGAGATTACAACGGATCCCACGCTGGAAAAACTGGCTTCGGACGTGATGACCCAGGCCCGGGAAGTCCGCCAGATGATTGCCGGGGCCCGGGGAAACATGGAAAACCAGGAGAGCCTGTTGTCCGCAGCGATCGCCAACCGCCAGTCCTACCTGAAGACCAAATACAGCGAGGATCAGCGGATGACCCGGCTCTATGATGATGAACTGAGCCAGCTCCAGCGGATTTCATCCTGGACGAAGCAATATGTAGCGATGTCGGAAGGGCTGGTCAGCTTTTATTCGGACGGCTATGAATACGGCCTGACCACCTCGAATTACGAGACTTTTTCTCCCGCCGAGGTAAGAGCCATGGTGAACGGCCGCAAGCCGGAAACCAATGTGCTGCAGAAAGGAAAAACAACCATCTATCGCATTGTGCGGGACGGCCAGTGGTATGTGCTGATGCTGATTCGCGACAGCAACTGGAATCCGGTGGAAGGCGCTGAATATGAACTGCGGCTGGAGAACTTCAAGGATACCATGGTTCGGGCCACGGTTGTCAGCTTTACCCGCTCCGGCGGCGAACTGGTGGTGCGGCTTAGCGTGCACTCCTCGGTATTGCCTGTGCTGTATGGGCGAACCTGCACAGGCGTGCTGGGTGACAGCGTCAACAGTCTGATGGTGCCGGCCCGGGCGATTTACTATCAGGACAACATGCCCGGGATTGTCCTGTCGGATAACGGGTATGAGTGGTTTATTCCCGTCAACGTGCTGGACAGACAGGGAGATTACGTATTTATTTCCGCGATTCAACAGGGTGTGCTTTCTGAGGGCTTGACAGTACGGCTGTTCTGACGCGGTGGAAAGAGGCGAGGGAAGAAAATGACCCGGCAGGAATTGGAGCGAAGGCTGAAAAAGATCCGTCGGGAGCTGGAGGAAGCCTCGGAGGGCCGTTTTCCGGCGCCGAGACTGATTGTGGTGACCAAAACGCACGGGCCGGAAGAAATTCTGCCGCTGCGGGATCTGGGGATTACCGATATCGGGGAAAATCGCGTGCAGGAGCTGAAAGCCAAGCTGCCGGCACTCGGAGACGCTTTTCAGGTGCATCTGATCGGTCGGCTGCAGCGAAACAAGGTGAAACAGATCATCACGGATGTCTGTATGATTCAGAGCGTTGATTCTCTTCCCCTGGCGGAGGAAATCCACCGGCGCGCCATGGAGGCGGAGCTGGTGATGCCGGCGCTGGTGGAAATCAGTCCCGCAGGCGAGCCTCAGAAGGGCGGCGTTTCCCCGCGGGATCTGAAAAGCTTTCTGAAAACCATCGCTCCGCTGGAAGGCCTGCGAGTGAAGGGCCTGATGGCCGTCATGCCCGATACGGACGACGAAGAATATCTGGACAGCCTGTTTCTGAAGACCCGCCAGCTTTTCGACAGCCTTCGGGAGGAAGGCCTTCGGGATATTGAGATGGAAGAGCTGAGCATGGGCATGAGCGGAGATTACCGCCTGGCTGCCCGCAGAGGCGCCACGATGGTGCGAATCGGCAGCGCAATACTCGGTCCGCGGGTGTGAGCGGACGAAGGAGGAACCTGGAAGAAATGGCATTCAAGAACTTGAAACAACGGGTCATGGGCTTTCTGAACCATGTGCCGGACGATGCGGTTCGGCGACCGGACGGCGGAACCAGCTATTACCGGCCGATCGGGCGCCGGAAGCGGGATCAGGAGAAGTCTCAGCAGGAGGCCCGGCAGGATCCGGCCTATATCCATACCGGATTCACGGGGATGAATCCTCCGGCAGATCCCTATGGCTACAGTGTACAGGAAACATATGGCCAGGGTACGTATGGCCAGTCAGGCTTCGGTCAGATGCCCAACTATGGTCAGTCAGGCTTCGGCCAACCTGCCAACTATAACCAGTCCGGTTTCGGCCAGCCTGCCTCCTACGGCCAACCGGCCTATGGGGCGGGATCCTATGCCGTTCCCTATGACAACCGGCCGGAAGCATTTGGCGGAGTTTCCGCTTCTTTCAGTCAGCCGGTCTATGAGCCTACAGCGCCCAGACCGGAAAAAGGCTGGTTTGGAGGCCGATCGGAGCGGAATGTCCAATCCCAGGGCAATATTTCCTACATGCCGGGATACGCGCCGGACGCAGGTTCAAGTTTTACCCATGTGGAACACATCATGGCGATTACCAGCCTTAAATCCTGCTATGAAGCCATTGAGTGCATGAAAAACGGGGAGACTCTGATTGTGACAATGGATGCCATTGCCAATGAAGCTGAGAACATGCGATGCCAGGATATGCTGGCCGGCGCGGCATTCACCCTGGGCTGCGCGGTGCGGGTGCTGCAGGGAGGCCGGGTGGTGATTATCGCTCCGGAGAGCGTAAAGATTCTGCCGGAAGAAAGCGTCCGGATTGAGATGCCGCAGCGTTCCTTCGCGCCGCAACCGGAGGCGCACGCTGTCCCGACAACAGAGACACCCCGCCGGGAGCGACGGATGAGCGGCAATGCCAACTGGCATGCAGCCCGCAGGGGTGAGAGGCCGGATTATAATCCTTATACAGGCACCATGCCTGCGGCTGCCGGAGATTACGCGGCTTTTGGCGGATACGGTACCTGACGCGGCGCCTGAATCGATATCTGATACGATTCCCCAATCGGCGTAGCCTGTTTAGGAAACCGCGTGCTTTGCACGCTGATGCCGCGCAAAGCGCGTCATCCCGTCTCACGCTGTAAGAAAGACATGAATCATCCAAAGAAAGCGGGAGGAAAACACGATGGCAAGGATTACGGTGGATGTGATTACCAACAAGGAGTTTTCCATTGAAAATCGGGGCTATAACCGAAGGGAAGTAGACACCTTCCTGGATGAAATCAGCGAAGAACTGGAACGGATGGAGGCTGAGCTCAAGGATCTTCGCCAGAAGACCACCGTCGTCCGTCCCCAGGAGCCCGCGCCCGGAAGCTCGGCCATGGATGAAGGCGCCTTCCGGGAAATTCTGGAAATGGCCCAGAAGGTAAAAGAGGAAACCATCCGCAAGGCCAGGGAGGACGCGGAAGCGATTCGCGCCAAGGCGGAAACGGAAGCCGGCGAGCGCCTGGACGGTCTCAGTGAAGAAAGAGCGGCGGCGGAAAAGGAAATTGCGGCTCTGCATGAAGTTGCTGCGGAATATCGGCGCCAGTTTGAGGCGCTGCTTCAGGCTCAGCAGGAAGCGCTGGAAAAAGCATCCGATCTCTTCTGATCCACCCACGATCCTGCCGGACGGGCTATAAGCAAGGAGGAAAGCTGCTGTGTTCGGACATCGTTTTGACGGGAAGCGGATTTATTCCATCGATCCCATTGTTCAGATCACTCCTTATCTGATGCCGATGCGCTGTGACGCCATGGTATTTCTGGAGCACAAACTGGATTATGAGAAGCTGACCCGCTATATTTCCCGAAAGGCGGCGGAGGGGGAGAAGATCACCTATCTGCAGATCATCATGGCCAGCTATGTCCGTGCTGTCAGCCAGCATCCGGAGGTGAACCGCTTCATCTTCAACAAGCAGTATTACAGCCGGAAAAACTGCTCCGCTTCCTATACGATTCTGAAGGAATATCAGAATCCGGACAGCAACGAAACCACGATCACCATTCATTTTGATCTCACCGATACCATTTTCGATGTCCGGGATCGGATGGTGGCTGCCCAGAACGCGGTGCGTCAGGAAGAAGAAAACACAGCCGTGGAAAAGATCGCCAAGGTGGTGCTTGCTGTTCCGGGACTGACCAGCCTGATCGTATGGCTCTATCGGTTTCTGGATCGATACGGCATCGCCCCAAAGGCCCTGGCCGGGGAGCTGCCTTTCTATTGCGGGGCTTTTTTTACCAACAATGCCTCCATCGGTTTGCACCATGTCTGGCATCATATCTATAATTTCGGAGATGTGAGCCTGTTTATGGGTATGGGCAGTATTCTGAAAGAAGCCACAGTGGAGCCGGACGGCCGGGTGCGCATGAAGCGCTGGCTGCCGATTGGGATTACCGCGGATGAGCGGGTTTGCTCGGGTGCTCATTATTCAGCCTTCTTTGCGGATGTGAAAAAAGGCTTTGATAACCCGGAAATTCTGGAGACACCTCCGGAAATGATCCGCTTCGATCCCGGCGTGGAGTATCATGTTCCGAAGGTTGGAAAAGCCGCGGAATGATCCATCCGCCATTCAAAACCACAGATAAAAGCAGCGCCGTATCGACGCTGCTTTTTCAGCGATTTGTGTGTCAATGCACGGTCGGCATGCTTCAGCCGATGCCGGAAGCGTCCTCACCGGGCGAATCGTCATCCGGCTGTTCTTCATAAGGTTCTTCTTCGTATGGCTCCTCCCCGCCGGTTTCTGTTTCCACGGGCTCATTCTCTTCCGCGAGAGGCTGCGGAGTCGGCGTTACAGCGGTCTGCTGTGAGGAAGAGGCGCTGTTTTCACCGCCGAGGATTTTGATGCCATAGACATAGGTATCGCCCTTGCCTGTGGTGGAAATGACCATCATATCGTTGTAGACTGCGGGCGAGGCTTCAATCTGACCGTCCAGAGATAGGGTGCTTACCAGCTGACCGGTCAGTCCCCGCAGAAGCACGACGGTGCCGTCCTCCGCACACTGGATGATCCAGCCCTCGCCGGATTCCGCGTAAACGGCTACCGGGGAACTTTCCGCCCGGGCCGCCATCCCACAGGCCCATACCACGGCGCCGGTTTCCTTATTCAGGGCGATCAGGGCCGATTTGGGTCCGCCCGTAAGGCCCAGGGCGGAAGCTCCTTCGGAGGAGAGGCCGGTGACCGTGAAATATACCAGGGAGGACAGCGCGTTTTGCCCGATGACGGGGCTCGCCTTGGCGCCTACATCCTGCGTTTCTTTCTTCCCCTTGACCACGCCGATTTCCGTCGTCCAGATATTCCGACCGGAAAGGGCGTCATAGCGACGAATCTGCACGCTGCCGGTTTTTCGGTTTTCCAGCATGTTGGCGGTATACAGACTCAGCTGACGGTTTTGATCCAGATCCAACGCGACGGCTGCCTTCACGGCATCGCCGGTTTTCACAGCCCAGACGGGCTTCAGAAAATCCGTGTCCACGCAGCGGAGAATTCCCGACATATCCGCATAGAAGACATATTTGTCATAAGCGGCCAGGGACGATTGCACAGCCGTGAGGGCATCCTTCTGATTCTTCGCTTTGGAACGGAGCACCACCGTGGAAGGGGACATTTTGTATACGCCGGCCTGATAATCGAAATCGCTGTTCAGAGCGATCAGGTACAGCATGCCGTTGTCGCCGGCGGTGATCACCGTGTCTGAGGTGCGGTCTATCAGACTTGAAGTGTTAAAACTGCCGACGTTGTTATAAGCACGGTGCAGCTTTCCATCCAGACCGTCGATCAGGGTCAGTTCCTTCTGGGAATACAGGTTATACTGGCGAAGGCCGATCTTGCCCGTTTTGTTTTTCATCTTTCTGGCATACTGGCCTATATTCATATAAGGATAACCACCAGGATGCAGGCTGGGCGTTCCCCGCAGGGGATAACCGACCTTGGTGCTGTTGCGGGTCAGTTTTCCGTCGGAAAGATCCATATAGCGGACAGAACCGTCCAAACCGGCAACGATCACTTCCTTGAGGCCGCTGACCTCCTTCTTGTCATCATCGATATTGCTTTTTTGCCGAACTTCCTTGCTCCATTTGACGATGGCGGCCTGACCGGTCCAGCCGACTCCGTAATAGGTGATGTTGGCGCCGCGGGCGCTGCCGGTTTCCACGGTCCAGGCAACGGCCAGCCCCTCCGCGCCGGAAACCGTGCCGCAGGCAGCGTTCCGGCGGAAATTGTCTCCCCGGAAGGTCAGCACACCCATGGGCTGCCTGGTGTATTCATCTCCGACGGGCATATGGATCAGTTCCTTGGCCGGGCGGCTGTAGTTTTTCTGAACCTTGCTGCCGGAATATACCTGGTTGACCGAAAGTAAATCAGGGGAAGCCTCCTCCGATGCTTCCACGGTCAGCGCCGGGGTTGCCGTCGGCGCTGCAGTGGGAGCCGGCGTTTCGGTGGGCGTCGGGATTTCTGTCAGCACAGGCACCTGCCCCGCCGATGCGGTCAGATTCTCCGTTCCGTAGCCATCCTCCGTCTCCTCTTCTCCGGATTCTGATGCCGTGCCTTCAGACACCATACCCTGCAGCGCCCGATCCTCCGCTTCGGCATCCTCTGCCCCTGTTCGTTCCGGCCCTTCGACCCCGTCGGCAGGCTCCGGGGTGAGCTGCGACAGGGGCGCCGGGGTTTCCGTTTCCTGCGCCAGCGGCAGACCGTTGCCCGCGGTGCCGTCTGTTGCGCCGGAATCATTCAGGGAGACGCCGATCGACAGGATCTGTGTTTCTCCGGTATCCTGCCATTCGCCGCCTTCGCGACGGGCCTGCAGCCGAACAGCGCCCTGATAACCGTTGTCAAGATGCAACTTCATGATCCACACCCGGTCATCGTTATTGGTCCCCTGGGCCAGCGTGGTTTCCAGCGGCCTTCCTTCTTCGTCTGTCAGGCGGATGCTTTCCACATCTCTGGCGGTCACCACGGAGAAGGTGATATCCGCGGGAGCGGAGGGGCTTTCGTTGCCGGAAACGGTAAAGGAGCTGACCTGGATCGGATCCTGCTTCTTTTTGCTGTCCAGAAAGGGCAGATATTTCACAACCGTCCGGCGGATTGCATGATCCTCCGGCAGGACAAACCGGGCAGCCGCTACCAGGCCGACAAGCAGCAGGACCACCGCGAGCAGCAGGATCCAGATCCGCCGGGCGTTTTTCTTCTTTCCTTTTTCCAGATACGCTTTGGCCGCGGGCTTTTCATACCGGTTTTCCGGATAATCCTGCATCCGGGTTCCGGCTCCGACTGCGTTCCGGCTGCCGTTCCGTCCGCTTCGTTCATCCCGATTGCCGATTCGTCCGTTTCGTTCATCCCGGTTGCCGATTCGTCCGTTTCGTTCGTCCCGGCTGTTACGCGCGTCCCCTGCTTCTGTTCGGGCCGCTTCCCGATGCTGCCGGACCATACTTTCACTCATGCGTCCCGGAGCATAGCCTACCCGCTGGCGGTTTTCCCGTTCCGGCAGGGAAGGCCGTGTCTGACTCTGAGGGCGAACAGCGGGACGGCGAACGGCTGCTGCGCTGACTGTGCTGATCGCGCCATATGGATCGGCGCTCATCTGTCTGGCGCGGGCCGGCACGCGATTCTCAGCTGCCTGGGCCAGGGCTACCGCATCTTCGGGCTGGGTTTCTGACCCGTCCTGTTCCGACCCGGAAATCTCATCCGGATGCTCTGCCTGCGTCTTTTCATCGGAGCGATTCTTTTCGGCCAGTTCGGATAGATTCATTGTCCGGGTCTGATCCGGGGTCGCTTCCGCCAACGTCTTTTCATCGGAGAGATCCCCTTCGGTCAGTTCGGAGAGATTCATCGTCCGGGTCTGGTCCGGGGTCGCGTCCGCCTGCGTTTTTTCATCGGAACGATCTTCTTCGGTCAGTTCGGAGAGATTCATTGTCCGGGTCTGATCCGGGGTCGCGTCCTCTATATATTTGTCCGCCCGGCGCGGCCGCCTGGGCTTCTCCCATTTCTGTTCGTCCAACGCGTTTTCTCCTCCTGATGGATGAAATCCGTTTCTATTATATCCGAATCTCCCCTCCGCTACAAGACCTTGCGTTTTCCGTATTGAATATCCTATAATAAAAGCGTTCGGGGGGAACACGCCCGACGATGTTCAGCCTGATGCAGGAAAGGAGCGATACCGCATGGCCTGTGTCCTTTGTCCCCGCCGCTGCGGTGCGGACCGGGCGATCCGGCCCGGTTACTGCGGCATGGGAGAGGAGATGGTGATTGCCCGGATTGCCCCGCATCTGTGGGAAGAGCCGCCGATCTCCGGCAAGCGGGGAACCGGCGCAGTTTTCTTTTCCGGGTGTACCATGCGATGCGTCTATTGCCAGAACGGAGAGATTTCTCACGGCAGGGCAGGCCGGATCTTCACCCCCGGAGAGCTGGCAGAGGCCATGAAACGGCTGGTTGAAACCGGCGTGCACACGATTTCGCTGATTACCGGGACGCCCTTTGTTCCGAAGATTCTGGAAGCGCTGAATCTGTACAGGCCGCCGCTGCCTCTGGTGTGGAACAGCTCCGGATATGAAAGCACGGAAACCCTGAGGAAACTGGAAGGGGTGATTGATGTCTATCTGCCGGATCTGAAGCACTGGAGTCAACGGGCTGCCCGCCTCTGTGCCGGAACGCCGGATTATTTCCCGGCAGCTTCAGAGGCGATTCGGGAAATGTGCAGGCAGACGGGAACGCCGGCCTATGACGCGGACGGGATCATGCGCAGGGGGACGCTGGTCAGGCATCTGATCCTGCCGGGGTTTACCGGGGAGAGCCTGAAGCTGCTCACCTGGATTCGTGACAACCTGCCGGAGGGCACGCCGGTGAGCCTGATGAGACAGTATGTTCCCTGTAACGGCGTTGCTATTCCGGGGCTTGACCGGCGAGTGACAGAAAAGGAATATCGCCGGGTTTTGAATCATATGAGTGTTCTGGGTCTGGATGGATATCTTCAGGAGGCGGAAGCGGCGGAGACGGCATTTATTCCTCTGTTCAACAGGGACGAAAGCTTTATCTGATATCCATTGACGTATTTCGGATCCTATCGTATCATAATGGAAACGGAAAAACCCGAGTACGACAGCAAGGCGGCGAACACAGCCGACCAAGCCGACCCAGCCGCTGCAGCCGGCACAGTCGAAAAACATCAAACAGTGAACCATTCAGAAGGGAGAATATGCCATGCCGAAATATCTTGTCGCTCTGGATCAGGGAACCACGAGTTCCCGCGCTGTTGTTTTCACCGAGGACGGCCAGATCGTTGCTTCCAGCAATCAGGAATTCCCCCAGCATTATCCAAAGCCGGGATGGGTGGAACATGATCCCCGGGACATTCTGGAATCCCAGGTAGGCGCCCTGCGGGACGCGGTTCGGCTCAGCACGGTGGATCCCGCGGATATCGTGGCCATTGGCCTGACCAATCAGCGGGAAACGACCTTCCTCTGGGACCGAAAGACCGGTGAATGCCTGGGAAACGCCATTGTGTGGCAATGCCGACGGACTTCACAGATCGTGGATCAGCTGGTGGCGGAAGGACATGGAGACCTGATCCGGGAGCGGACCGGGCTGGTTCCGGATGCCTATTTTTCCGGCACGAAGCTGAAATGGCTTCTGGACTATTATCAGGTTCGGGACAAGGCAGCCAGAGGCGATCTGTGTTTCGGCACGGTGGACAGCTTCCTTTGCTGGCATCTGCTGGAAGGCCGGCCTCATGTGACCGACGCAACCAATGCAGCCCGCACCATGCTTTTCAACCTCAAAACCCAGGATTGGGACGAAGACCTCCTGCGCCTTCTGGACATTCCCCGGGCCTGCCTGCCCCGGGTGGTGGACAGCGCCGGGATGATCGGGCTCCTGGATCCTGCGATCCTGGGCCGCGCGATTCCGGTGACCGGCATGGCCGGCGATCAGCACGCCAGCCTTTTCGGCCAGGCCTGTATCCACGTCGGCGACCTGAAAAACACCTACGGCACCGGCTGCTTCATGCTGATGAATACCGGCGAGACGCCGGTGAAGAGTGAAAACGGCCTGCTTACAACCATGGCCTGGCGTATCGGCGGCAAGCCGACCTATGCGCTGGAAGGCAGCGTCTTTATGGGCGGCGCCACGATTCAGTGGCTTCGGGATGAATTGAAAATTATCACTCACGCTTCCGAAACGGAAGGAATCGCTCAGAGCATCAACGGAACAGGCGGGGTCTATCTGGTGCCTGCGTTCACGGGACTGGGCGCTCCCTGGTGGGATATGTATTCCCGGGGCACGCTCATCGGCATGACCCGGGGAACAGGCCGTGCCCACATCGTCCGGGCGGCGCTGGAAGCCATTGCCTATCAGAGCGCCGACCTGATGGACGCCATGATCCGGGACAGCGGAAAATACCCTCCGCGCCTGCAGGTGGACGGCGGCGCCAGCGCCAACAGCTTCCTGATGCAGTTTCAGGCGGATATAGCCAACATCCCGGTGGTGCGGCCCGCTGTGCTGGAAACCACCGCTCTGGGCGCTGCCCTGCTGGCGGGGCTGGGCGTGGGACTTTTTGCCGATCCGGAGGAAACTGCCGCAGCTTGGCGGCCGGATCTGACCTTCACCCCCCGCATGGATGAAGCCACCCGCCGCCTGGGCCTGAAAGGCTGGCATAAGGCGGTGCAGCGCAGCCTTGATTTCGCGGAGCGCTGATCACGCAGAAGCGGGCCTTCCGCTTTCCGGAGCGCTGAGCGCCCTGAAGGGAGCCTTCCGCTTTGCGGAGCGCTGATCACGCCCTGAAGGGAGCCTTCCGCTTTGTAAAGCGCTGAACGCCCTGAACCAATGCTCCTCTGTACCGGCCTCCTGCTTTGTGAACCGTAAGCAAAGTTTGTTTCAGTTCTTTTTTTCGCGAAGGGTTTTGATCGCTCCGGCGAAATAGATCACCAGGGCCAGCAAAGTCAGTCCCACTGTGATCCACAGGAAGATCAGATCCAGCTGAACGCCCCAGGCGGCCAGTTCTTCGTGGAAGAAGGACAGCACCAGGCTGATGATGAAAAACACCTGGGCGGTTTTTCCTACATAATTGGCGTAAACGACCACGTCCCTGCTCAGCATGAACACGCCGCCCAGCAGCATGATCAGCTCCTTACCCGCCACGATCCCGATGGCCGTCCAGGGAAACACCCCGGCCAGGCCCTGACAGATCAGCGCCGTGAGCACCATCACCTTATCCGCCAGGGGATCGAACAGCTTGCCGAAATCGGTGATCTGATTCAGCTTCCGGGCCAGCATGCCATCCAGCATGTCCGTCAGGCTCGCGATGATGAACACCACCAGGGCGGCTTTCCGGTCCACCTTCCAGAACAGCCACACGAACACGGGAATCAGCACAATGCGCAGCATGGTCAGCGCATTGGGGATATTCCAGACATTGGTAAACAGTTTTCTGATTCGTTCTTTCAAGGACATTCAGCTTCCTTCCGGGTCAATTTTGACACCGGTAAACAATTCGACCCGGCAGGAAAAAAATCCTGCCGGCGGCTTCCAACGAGAGCCGGGAACGGGGAGGATCGTTATGAGACCAGACGGAAGACAGCCGGACGAGAAACGCCCGGTGACCATCGAGCCCGATTTTGTGCGCACGGCGTGGGGCTCCTGCCTGATTGCCACCGGGGCTACCCGGGTCATCTGCACAGCCAGCGTGGAGGAAACGGTTCCTCCCTTTCTGAAGGGAAAGGGACAGGGCTGGATTACTGCGGAGTATGCCATGCTCCCGGCGTCCACGACGGAGCGGAAGAAGCGCGACGGGATTAAGAAGGACGGCCGCGGCGTGGAGATTCAGCGCCTGATCGGCCGATCCCTGCGCCAGGCAGTGGATCTGAAAGCCCTGGGCGAACGGACTATTACCCTGGACTGTGATGTCCTGGAGGCGGACGGAGGAACCCGAACCGCTTCCATCACCGGCGCGATGGTGGCCCTCACCTGCGCAGTGGATCGCCTTGTCCGGGAGGGAAAGCTGCCCATCAGCCCCATCGTGCACCAGGTGGCTGCCATCAGCGCCGGCGTGGTGGGGGAGGTTCCCTGCCTGGATCTTTGCTATCGGGAGGACAGTGCCGCCCAGGTGGATATGAACTTTGTCATGAATGAATCCGGGGATTTCATTGAGCTGCAGGGCACCGGCGAAGGCCGTGCTTTCACCGACGGGGAGCTTGCGACCCTGATGCGCTACGGAAAGAAAGGGATCGCAGAGCTGATGGAAGCCCAGAGGCAGGCCCTGGGAGAGCGTGTCCGTCATATCCGGCCGAAACCCCTGATGCTGGCGGCTACGGCCAACCCGAACAAGCTGCGGGAGCTGCAGGAGCTGCTCCGGGAGGATTATACGGTTGCGCCGATGACCGCTGCCGGGTTTGACGATCCGATTGACGAAACCGCCGAAACCTTTGCAGGAAACGCGATTCTCAAGGCCCGGGCGGTTTGCGGGGCAACGGGCTTTCCCGCCATCGCGGACGACAGCGGCCTTACCGTCGACGCCCTGGGCGGCGAACCGGGGGTTTACAGCGCCCGCTATGCCGGTGAACACGGAAACGACGAAGCAAACAACGATCTTCTCCTTTCGCGCATGGAGGGAAAAACGAATCGTTCCGCGGCCTATCAATGCGCGATCGCGGTGCAGTTTCCCGGGGAGGAGCCGCTGGTGGCGGAGGGAAGCTGTCCGGGTGTGATCCTCACCGAACGCCGGGGCAAGGGCGGCTTCGGCTATGATCCTCTTTTCCTCTATGAACCGCTGAATAAAACCTTTGCCGAAATCACCGATGAGGAGAAAAATGCAGTGTCCCACCGGGCCCGCGCCTGTGAGGCCATGCTGAAACTTCTCCGTGAACGTGCCGCGTCGCGCTGATCCTCCCGAAAACAAAGACAACCTTCGTACATCACTCCATACGCAAACCCTTGACGCCCATGGGGAAAAAAGGTAAAATACGGGGTGGAATTCAACAGAATGGACACAAGGCGAAAGAGGAGGCGGATTCCTTGATTCAGGAGGGTAAAATCCGATTTGGGGCGTCAGAGGCCGGACCTGCCTTTCTGCTGCCCGCCATGGCCAACCGACACGGGCTGATCGCCGGCGCGACGGGCACCGGGAAGACCGTAAGCCTGAAGGTGCTGGCGGAGGGATTCTCCGATCTGGGCGTTCCGGTGTTCCTCAGTGATATCAAATCCGATCTCAGCGGCATGGTGATGGCGGGGAACCGGTCTGAGGCGATCGATAAGCGGCTGGTCAGCTGCGGCGTCGATCCGGAAACCTTTGCCTATCACGATTATCCGACGAATTACTGGGATGTCTACGGCGAACAGGGGATTCCCGTCCGGGCCACTGTGCTGGATATGGGCCCTTTGCTGATGTCCCGGATGCTTTCCCTGAATGAAACCCAGTCCGGCGTGATGAATATCCTCTTCCGGGTGGCCTCCCGGGAAGGACACCCGCTGGAGAATCTGGCGGATCTGAAAAACCTTCTTGTCCATGTGGGCAGCAATCCGAAGGCCTACACCCTGGAATACGGCCATGTTTCCGTGGCCAGTGTCGGCGCGATCCAGCGTTCTGTCGCTGTTCTGGAGGACCAGGGAGGCGATGTGTTCTTCGGCGAACCGGCGCTGGACATTGAGGACTGGCTGGAGACGGATCCCGCCAGCGGTCAGGGGGTCATCAACATCCTTTCCGCGGACCGCCTTTTCCAGAATCCCACCATGTATTCCACCTTCCTCCTCTGGATGCTTACCAAGCTGTATGATCTTCTGCCGGAGCAGGGTGATCTGGAAAAGCCGCGGATTGTCTTCTTCTTCGATGAGGCGCATCTGCTGTTCAACAACTGCTCCCGCTCCCTGATGGAAAAGGTGGAGCAGATCGTCCGGCTCGTTCGCTCCAAGGGTGTGGGCGTCTATTTCATTACCCAGAGCCCGACGGACATCCCGATGACGATCCTCGGCCAGCTGGGCAATCGCGTCCAGCATGCCCTCCGGGCCTATACGCCCCTGGATCAGAAGGCGGTCAAGGTGGCGGCGCAAACCTTCCGCGCCAATCCCCTGTTTGATACCGAAGAAGCGATCACCACCCTGAAAACCGGGGAGGCGCTGGTTTCCTTCCTGGATGAACACGGCGCCCCGGGCGTGGTGGAGCGGGCCACCGTCCTTCCGCCCCAGAGCCTGATGGGCCCTGTGCCGACGGAGGTGCGGGAAGCCGTCATCGAAGCCAGCCCGCTGAACGCGCGTTACGGCCGCTCCGCCGAAGCGGAGGAGGAGACGTCGCCCGCGCCGCAGAAACTGGATCCACAACGCTTTCAATTCATAAACGGCGTTTGGTATTATTTCTGAGCCGATGTTCAGGCTCACCTTTGTCACCCGTTCCCCCTACGACCCCTCTCACGGCGCGGGAGAGCACCGTGCAAGCGTATCATGGCACAGACATTCAAGGTTTTCGATCCCAAGACGGGGCAGTATGTGGAAAAAGAACTGCCCTCCATGACCCAGATTCCGGAAACTCCGGCTCCGGCTCCGGAAGTCCCCGCGGCCCCGGTCATTCAGGTGCAGCCCGATGCGGCGGTTCAGCCGGTGGTTTATGCCGCGCAGCCCGTTGTTCAGGCTGCTCAGCCCGTCGTTCAGGCGATGCAGCCGGCTGCGGATGCCGTGCAGCAGCAGTTTGACGCGATGCAGCAAACCGCCCAGCCTGTGGTTCAGGCCGTTCAGCCCGTGGCGCAGGCGGTTCCGCAGGTTGCCCAGCCCGTGGCACAGGTTCAGCCCCAGGCCCAGATGATGCCCGTCATGGTGTATGATCCCACCACCGGCCAGTATGTCCAGCAGATGATGAACATGGTGCTGGATCCCGCGACCGGCAATTACATTCCCGCCCCGGTGGCTGCTGATCCCAAGGCCGCTGCCGAAGCCCGGAAGGCTGCGGAAAAGGCGGCAGCCGAGGCCCAGAAAGCCGCTGAAAAGGCTGCGAAGGATGCGGCCCGGGAAGCCAAGGAGCAGGAAGCGGCCGAGCGTCGGGCCCGGGCGGATCAGCTGCGCGAAGAAGCCGCGGAGCGCGCCCGCCGGAATGACTCGATTGCCGGCCGTGTCAAGAACACCGCCATCCAGACGGCCACTCGTCAGGTTGTCAGCGATCTGACCAAGGGCATCGGCAAGGCCATCAACAATATCATCGGCGGCGGCAAGAAATAAGGATTCATCCCGAAAGGGAAAACAATGAATCAATAAAGAGAGAGGAAGTCTGAATCATGAAGAAGTTTCTGCAGGAGTTCAAAGAGTTTGCTGTCAAGGGCAATGCCGTTGATATGGCCATCGGCGTCGTCATCGGCGCGGCCTTCGGCAAGGTTGTCACCGCGATCATCGAAATCTTCCTGAATCCCATCCTGGAAGCCCTTCCCAAGATGGAAAACGGCGGAACCGGCATTGTCGGCAGCCTGATCAGCTTCGCGGCCGTCCTGGTGGAGTTCATCCTGACTGCCCTGGTGCTCTTCCTGATCGTCAAGGCGATGAACAAGGCCAAGAGCCTGAAAAAGAAGGAAGAAGAAAAGCCCGCAGCTCCCACCACGAAAACCTGCCCGTTCTGCCAGAGTGAAATTTCCATCAAGGCCACCCGCTGCCCGCACTGCACCAGCGAGCTGAAATAATCTCACTTTGGCTGCAAGCCGCCCCTCGGGGCGGTTTTTGATTTACATTTGTCGGATTCTGTGATAAGATCAGGTCATGAAATCGCGCCCGGGTCATCCTGTGATAACCGGGCAGGGACAGGACGCTGCTGTGTGAAAAAGGGGCGAAAAACGGATCGCGCCGGGGAGGTTAACATGTCGCAGGGAACCGCGGGCGGCTGCCGCAGTCGTCTCCGATGGCTGGTGAAGTATCTTCTGCTGATTCTTTTCGGGGTTGTTTTGAATATGGTCCCGGCCCAGCTGGCTCTGACGCTGAAGCTTCCGGTTTATCTGGATGTGATCGGCACGATTGTGACCGGAATGACCGGGGGATACCTGCCGGGCATTTTCGTGGGCTATGCCACCAATCTGCTGAAAACCATTTTGCTGGATTCCCCGGATTCGATATATTATTGCGCCGTTAACGTGCTCATCGCCGTGCTGGCCGCCCGTCTGCGGGAAAAGAAGTGGTTTAAATCCTGGTGGAAAACCCTGCTGTCCGTTCCGCTTTTCGCGCTGATCGGGGGATTTCTCGGGAGCCTGCTTACCTGGGTGCTCTACGCGTTTGATTTTTCCGAGGGGATCAGCGGCAACTTCGCCAGACAGATTCATCAGAATCTGGACTTTTCGCCCTTCTGGGCGCAGATGTCCGCGGACTATCTGATCGATATTGTGGATAAGCTGATCAGCGTGGGGGCGGCTCAGCTGATTTTCCGGGGGATTCCCGCGAAGATCCGGAACAGCTTCCATTATAACTACTGGCTTCAGAATCCCATGACGCTCGGGGAATTCCGCCGGGCGGAGCGATTCCGTCCCCGGAAAATTTCCCTGCGGACCAAGATTCTCGTGCTGCTGATCGTGTCCATGACTCTGATCGGAACAGTGACAACGGTGATCAGCTTCAACAGCTTCCGCAACGAGCTTTACATCACCCAGAAAGAAACCGGCCGCAGCGTGACGAACATCATGAAGGGCTGCTTCGACGCCGACCGGGTGGAAGAATACATGACTCTGGGGAGGGAAGCGCCCGGATACGCGGAAGTGGAGGAGAAGCTGAAAAGCGTTCTGGACAGCAGCCATCACATCGCCTATGTGTATGTCTATCAGATTCAGGAAGACGGCTGCCATGTGGTGTTCGATCTGGACACTCCGGACCTGGAAGCTTCCCCGCCGGGAACGGTCATGGAATTTGAGGAGGCCTTCCAGCCGTATCTGCCGGATCTTCTGGCGGGAAATCCGATTGACACCATTGAATCCGACGACAGCTTCGGATGGCTGCTGACAACCTATACCCCCGTGGCCGACAGCTCGGGAAAAACGGTCTGCTATGCCTGCACCGACGTCTCCATGGACGCCCTGCGGAAGGATGAGTGCCGCTTCCTGGCAAAGATCATCTCCCTTTTCGTTTCCTTCACCGTGCTGATTCTGGCGGCTTTCCTCTGGTTTTCCGTATACGGAGTGGTGCTGCCGATCAACTCCATGGCTATGGCGGCCGGAAACTTTGCTTACAACGATGAGGGGGAACTGGAGGAGGAAGCGAATCAGATTCACAATCTGGGCATCCGCACCGGGGACGAAATTGAAAATCTCTATCAGGCGATCACGAAAACCACCGATGACGCGGTGCGGTATATCCATGAATCCCGGGAGAAGAACGACGTTATCAACCGGATGCAGGAGAGCCTGATCATCACCATGGCAGATCTGGTTGAGGACCGGGACGAAAACACCGGCGACCATATCAAGAAAACCGCCGCCTATACGCAGATCATCATGGAACAGCTGCGGAAGGAAGGACATTATACCGACCAGCTGACCGATGACTATATGAAGGACGTGGTTCGCTCCGCGCCTCTGCACGACATCGGGAAGATCAAGATTCCCGACGCGATCCTGAACAAGCCGGGAAAACTGGACGAGGATGAATTCAATAAGATGAAGATGCATACGGTGTACGGCGGGGAAATCATCGAGCACACCCGCGCCGCTGCCGGAGAGATCAGCTATCTGGGCGTGGCGAAGGATCTGGCGACCTATCATCACGAGCGCTGGGACGGCCGCGGTTATCCCAGCGGCCTGAAGGGGGAGGAGATTCCCCTTTCCGCCCGCATCATGGCTGTGGCGGACGTGTTCGATGCCCTGGTGTCCAAGCGTTGCTATAAGGAAGGGTTCTCTTTCGAAAAATCCATGGGCATCATCCGGGAAGAATCCGGAACCCATTTCGATCCGCTGGTGGCCGGCGCTTTCCTGAATGCCGGCGATCGGGTGAAAGAAGTGATGAATGCTTTTTCCGGGGAGGAAGCCTGACGCCATGCACATGCGAAAGAAAAAATGGGCCCGGCCGGAGCTGGCCGCCTGCAGCTGGTATATCGAGGAGGATGAGTCCTTCCGTAACCGATGGCGGGCGTGCTTTGCGCATCCGGAGCGTCCGCTGCATCTGGAAATGGGATGCGGAAAAGGGGTCAGCACCGCGGCCATGGCCCGGGACAACGCCCGGATCAATTACGTGGCGGCGGATCTGAACGCGGACGTGCTGGGGTGCGCGAGGCGCAACGCGGCCGCGGCCTGCGGAGAAAACCCGGAAAACCTGCGGCTTCTGCAGGCGGACATCTGCTTTATCAGCCATTTCTTCGGCCCGGAGGATCGGCCGGAACGGATTTACATCTCCTTTTGCAACCCCTGGACCGAGCATCCCAAGCACGCCAAACGCCGCCTGACCCATCCGCGCCAGCTGATGCAATATCGCTCCTTTCTGGCGGAGGGAGGCGAGATCTGGTTTAAAACCGACGATGAGACGCTTTTTCAGGATTCCCTGGCCTATTTCGATCGCTGCGGCTTTTTTCCGGTCTATCTGACGCATGATCTGCATGCCGCGGGCTTCCGGCCCAATTATGTCTCCGAGCACGAAATGAAATTTACCGGGGAAGGCATTCCCATCAAGGCGGCCGTCTTTCGCATGGGTCCGCCTCCCGCGGCCTGGGATCCGACCCGCTATCGCCTGACCCCCGGCGTCCGGGCGGAGATTCTCGCCCGGCTGGATCGGGAGACCGACCTTCGGGAAGTCGGACAGGACGGGCCTGAAAATGCATAAATACAGAAAATAAACAGGATATTATTCACAGCACAATGAATAAACTGGACATATCACTGAATAATCTGCATAAAAATACGTTCTTCCTCTTGACACCCCAAACCGGCCGTGCTATACTGACGCCATTCCATCGGAAATGAAGGATTTTGAGGAGGAAATGATCATGAAAAAACTGATTGCGGTTCTGCTGTCTCTGAGCCTGATGCTGGCCTGCGCCGCCGCTTTCGCGGACACGCTGACCATGGGAACGAATGCGAGCTTCCCGCCCTATGAGTATTACGAGAATAAGGTCATCGTCGGAATCGACGCGGAAATCGCCGCCGCCATCGCCGCGAAGCTGGGCATGGAGCTGGAAATTCAGGACATGGATTTCAAAGCCATCATCCCCGCTGTGACGGAGGGCAAGGTTGATTTCGGCATGGCCGGCATGACGGTGACGGACGAACGCAAACAGAGCGTTAACTTCTCCGATACCTATGCCACAGGCATTCAGGCGATCATCGTGAAGGAAGATTCCGAAATCGCCAGCGTCGAAGATCTGAGCAAGGAAGGCGCGACCTGGAAGATCGGCGTGCAGGACGCCACCACCGGCGACGTCTATTGCACGCTCGATTTCGGCGAGGAGCGCGTATCCAAGTATGCCGTCGGCGCGGACGCGGTGGAAGCGCTGAAGACCGGCAAAGTGGACTGCGTGATCATCGACAACGAGCCCGCCAAGGCCTATGTGGCCGCCAACGAAGGCCTGAAGGTTCTGGACTCCAAGTATACGGAAGAGGATTACGCGATCTGCGTGAACCTGGAGAATACCGAGCTGCTGGAGAAGATCAACGGCGCCCTGAAGGAACTGACTGAAGACGGCACCGTGGCCGCCATCATCGAGAAGTACATTCCCGCTGAATAATTCTCCTCTGTGAACGGTGCGTTCACATTGGCCATTGTGTTCGGCTGGCTGTTTTGAACTCGCTTCCGCTGAAGCGGATCGTGAACAAAATATGCCTCAAACGGATTGAACGGCAATACGGGAGCGAGCACTCGCTCCCTATTGCTTGTTTGAGGGGGACTTATGAAGATCAAGAGCAGAAAAGGACTGAAATGCCTTCTCGCGGTGGCGGCGGTGGCCGTCATCGCCGTCGTTATCTATTTCACCTCCTTCCATAACGCCGATGTTCTGAAGATCGAAAACGGGAAGGTGAAGGGGATCAAGCCGACCTGGCTGGTGGGCGTCACGGCGGAAAACGGGAAGGACACCTATGTCAAGCTGGGCGATATCAACACGCCGAAGGGATATAAAACCGTCAGCGACACGGAGGATCCGGACGGGGATCCGATTACGACGAGCTTTACCTTTGTCGGCAAGAAACCGGAGCAGGATCCCGGAACGGTGTTCGCGGAGCCATGGCGGGGCACCCTGGAGCAGGCTTTAGCCCTCGAAGGCGCTTCGGCCTGCGGGCTGACGAAAACGGAAGGTGAGAACTCGACGTCCTGTGTGCTGGTGAAGGAACCGGACGGCAAAGACGGGGAAAAGACCATAAGCATCTACATGGCCTCGCCTTATCCGGACGCGTGCATTCATGTGCGTGCTTCGATGCCGGAAGGCAGCACGGAGGAAGAAGTTCTTGCCCTGGTGCAGGATGCCGCGGAGAAGGTGGTTCCCGGAAAGCAGATCAGTCCCCTGGCGGCAGACTTCAAGCTGAACTTTCTGGACGACGACCGATGGACCTACCTGGTGAACGGCCTGATAGTGACGCTGGAGATCACCCTGGGGGCTGTCCTCCTGGGCATCGTGATCGGCGTGCTGGTTGCGACCGTGCGCTCTACCTGGGATCAGAATGAGGAACGCCTGGCCCCCGGGATCGGACGGAACATTCTCGGCTTCTTTAACGGAATCTGTAAGTTTTATCTGACGGTGATCCGCGGAACGCCGGTTGTGATCCAGCTGATGATCATGTACTATATCATCTTCAGCTCCTCGCGCAACGGCGTCCTGATCGCCATGCTGGCCTTCGGCATCAACAGCGGCGCCTATGTGGCAGAAATCATCCGCGGCGGGATCATGAGTGTGGACCGGGGCCAGCTGGAGGCCGGACGCAGCCTGGGCTTCAATTATGTCCAGACCATGCGCCACATCATCATTCCGCAGGCCATGAAAAGCGTGCTGCCGGCGCTGGCGAACGAATTTATCGTGCTGCTGAAGGAAACATCGGTTTCCGGCTATGTCGCGGTCAAGGATCTGACCAAGGGCGGAGATATCATTCGCGGCGTAACCTATTCCGCCTTCATGCCGCTGATCGCTGTCGCGCTGATCTATCTGATCATGGTGATGTTCTTTACGTGGCTTGTCGGCCGGCTGGAAAGGAGGCTCCGCAACAGTGACCACTGAGATGGAAAAGAGAGAGGTTCTGATCTCCGTCAATGGCCTGGAAAAGCATTTCAAGGGCGGGGATATCAGGGCGCTGGACGGCGTGGACGCTGAGATCCATCAGGGCGAGGTCCTGGTGGTCATCGGTCCTTCGGGCAGTGGGAAAAGTACTTTTTTGCGATGTCTGAACCTGCTGGAGCTGCCGACGGGAGGCACGATTACCTTTGAGGGCGTTGACATCACCGATCCGAAGGTGAATATCAACATTCACCGGCAGAAAATGGGGATGGTGTTTCAGCATTTTAACCTCTTCCCGCATATGACCGTTCTGAAAAACATGACCATTGCTCCGATGCAGCTGCTGAAAAAAAGCAAAGAAGAAGCGGAGCAGAAAGCCATGGGCCTGCTGGAGCGCGTGAATCTGGCGGACCGGGCC
Organism: uncultured Eubacteriales bacterium; assembly: GCA_902795555.1. Next base: position 29,902 of record CADBLV010000218.1, read on the forward strand.
AACGCGTATCCCAGCCAGCTCTCCGGCGGCCAGAAGCAGCGGATTGCCATCGTACGTGCCCTGTGTATGGAGCCGCAGGTGATGCTCTTCGACGAGCCCACCAGCGCCCTGGATCCGGAAATGGTCGGCGAGGTGCTGGATGTCATGAAGGAGCTGGCCCGCTCCGGGATGACCATGGTCTGCGTTACCCATGAAATGGGTTTTGCCCGGGAGGTGGCGGATCGGGTGATCTTCATGGACAGCGGGAAAATTGTCGAGGAAGGCACCCCCGAGGATATCTTCTCTGCTCCCACAGAGCAACGAACGAAGGACTTCCTGAACAAGGTGCTGTAAGGGCCGGTCTCGAAACAGACTGAGCGGGATGCTCAGAATATCAGGTGACTGATCCTGAAAAAAGCCCGGGGAAATTTCCCCGGGCCTGTATCATTCCCTCCGAATCAATCAGTCTGTTGGCAGCTGAATGAACTTTTCCACCCTGCTCCGATCTCCGCCGCCGGAGAGATATTCCTGAATCGCGGCCTGCAGCTGATCGTTGAACTCTTCCAGACAGAGCCCGTTTTCCATGATATAGGCGGCGACGGGAATTCCGACATATCTGAGATGCCAGGGTTCATAATTGATCTCGGTGATGGCTTCCTTGTCTGCCGGATACCGGATGATAAACCCGTATTCCTGACAGTGCTCCGCCATCCAGATGCATTCCGGCTCGGAAGCCATTTTGGAGTTCATGCCTTCTGCCTTCAGCCAGCTTTTCGGAATGACATCGCATCCGAGCCCTGTCTGATGGTCGCTGGCTCCAGCTTTGGAAACCCAGCCGTCATCTTTTCCGTGGTTCTTCTTCAATCGGTTTTTATACATGGTGTTCTGCGTGGACCAGGACCGGTAAGCGCTTTTCAGATACAGGTTGTATCCGTCCTCCCGGGCCGCGTCGGACAGGGCGACAAGGGCTTTGGCACAGTCTTCCTGCAGCTGCATTTTGCTGCCGGAGGCTTTCCGGATGCCGCCGTTGGTGTTGACGCCGTTTTTCAGCTTCAGCGCTTTGACGCTGACCAGGGGTTTGGCGCTGTAATCCTTTTCCAGCAGATAATGCTTGTTGGCCAGCCGCACGAAATCCGGATCCATCTCTTCCAGCGCCACTGGGAAATTCCAGCCTCCGGCTTCCGGCGTGTCCAGATCCACACTTTCCACGATCTGGGCCATCGAAATCTCCTCTTCCGCCGCTCCCCAGAGGGGAAGGAGCATCATCAGGCATCCAAGCAGACAGAGCCATCGCGCCATGCAGCTTCTGCCTCTCCGCGCCTTCGCCGGCCGGATCATTCGCGCCTCCCGGGTTTGATTCTCCGGCACCTCAGGCTGCCGCCCGATCTGCGCCGCTGTTTTCTCCATCCATTTCTTCATCGTGCTTCCGTCCTTCATTTCATCTTCCGGGATATTATATCGGAGTCCGGCATATCCGTCAAATCGCAGGGAGAGCATATCCTTCAAATCGCAGGGGAGCATATCCTTCAAATCACGGGGAGATATTGCGGAGCGCCTCGATTTTTGATAAAATGATATTTGTGGTGGTATACTTATACCAGACAGGCATTATAGGGAGAGACGGCCGACAGAAAGAGGGATTCCCGGATCATTCGCAGGCATGGCGAGGTTATTGTCTGATTTTTCTGAAAAAATAAAGGGAGTGAGTGTATGGAAAGGATTGTTATCATCAATGGGGATGCTCATCCACAGGGCGCCACGACGAAAGCGCTGAACGAGATGGCGGGGATTTTTAATCAGGAAGGCATTGAAACATGCATGATTCAAATCGGAGACCAGGCCATCCGGGGCTGTGCGGACTGCGGAGCCTGTAAGAAAAACGGCAGATGCGTCTTTACCGATGACCCGGTCAACACGGCTGTGGCCGAATTGGAATCGGCCGACGGACTGATCGTCGGCAGTCCGGTTTTCTTCCATTCTCCCAGCGGAACGGTTCTTTCCTTCCTGGACCGGCTTTTCCGCTGTGCCTCCTTTCCCATGGAAAGGAAAGTCGGCGCCTGCGTGGTGGCCAAATCAGAAGGCAGCCCCATCCCCGCCATTGATACGCTGAATCAGTACTTTGCGATCAGCGGGATGAAAAATGCCTGCGTATCATTCTGGGGGCAGGAGGAGAGCAGTCCGTCCGCCGAGGGGAAAGATCCGACGGAATCCTTCCGGGAGCTTGCGCAAAGGATGATCGGCATGATTCAGGCGCTGGGCAGCGGGGAGGAAGACGGGGAAACAGCGGAAATTGAAGATGATTATGAAACCACTTTCAGCGACGGGGATTTTGAAAAACTGCGGAAGCGTCCGGTGACCGCGTTCATTCTTGATGCGGAGCAGCCTGTTTTCCCGGATCCGGAATACACCTCGGATGTCGGACTGCTGGCCATCGGCGGGAAAGTCAACGTGGAATGGCTGGTTGCGGCATACAGCCGCGGCATTTTCCCATGGAGTGAAGAAGGCCTGCCCCTGATGTGGTTCGCCCCGGAGAGCAGGACTGTGATCTTTCCGTCAGAACTGCATATTTCCAAAAATATGGCGAAATTCATGCGAAATCATCAGGTCACGCTGGAGATCAACCGGGATTTCGCGGACACGATGCATCGATGCCGATGCAAACGGGAAGGGACGGAAGATGGGACCTGGATCACAGACGATGTGGAAAAACTCTATCTGGAGCTTCACCGTGCGGGCTACGCATTCAGTGCGGAGTGTTTTGTGGACGGACAGCTGGCCGGCGGTTTATACAACGTGCGCATCAACAGATGTGTCATCGGAGAAAGCATGTTTTCCGATATGCCGAACGGATCCAAAATGGCGCTCGCCCTGCTCGTGCAGAGACCGGAATATCAGGATTGTATCTTTGATACACAGGTTCCTTCCGCTTTTCTTACAGCGATGGGGGCCAGACCCATCAGCTATGACGAATACAGGCAGTATCTGTGCCCTTGAACAAAACCGGACGCTTTGACGGAAACCGGGCGCCGATCCAGCCGGACAGATTTCCTGACGGAAACCCGGCGCCGATTCAGCCGGACAGACGCCCTGACGGAAACCGGGCGATGACCCTATATTTACCCAAGGAGATACCAGATGAAAAAGATCCAGTTGTCCGACCACTTCACGATTCCGCGGTTGTTGCTCTTTTCATTGCCCAGCATCGGGATGCAGATTGTGGACAGCACCTATCAGGTGGCGGACGGGTATTTCATTTCCAACTTTGTGAATGAAACCGCTTTCGGCGCGGAAAACATGATCTACCCGCCGCTGCTGATCGTCATGAGCGTCGGACTGATGTTCGGCAGCGGGGCCAGCGCGCTTCTGTCCAGTGAAATGGGCAAGGGGAACACCGAGCGGGCGAACCGCCTTATGACGGCGCTGATGGGTGTTCTGGCGGTGCTGAGCCTGGTGTTGTCCGCCGCGCTGTTTTTCCTGATGCCCCAGGTAGCCCGCATGGTCGGCGCAAAAGGAGCCATGGTGGACTACTGCGTTCAGTACGGACGGATTCTGGCCGGATTCATGCCTTTCGCCATGTTATCCGCGGCTTTCCATCCCCTGCTGATCACCGCCGAGCGGCCCGGAATGGGGCTGGCGGTTTCCATTTCCAATGCGGTTGCCAATATTCTGCTGGACTGGCTCTTCTTATCCGCTTTTAAATGGGGGATTCGCGGAGCCGCGTTTGCGACTGGTCTGTCCTGGACCGTCAGCGCAGCCATTCCTTTCGTCTTTTTCATGAGGCACAGCGAAAAGCTGCATTTCACCCGCCCGCAGATGGATCTCAAAGCCCTGGGGCAAACCGTGTATAACGGGGCGTCTGAAATGGTGGATGCCGTTGCATATGCTGTGGTGGCCGTCATTTTCAACCGGCAGCTCATCCGATATCTCGGGGATGCCGGCGTTGAAGCATATGCCGTGAGCGAATATGTGGGAGGTTTTTTCAACGCGGCGTTTTACGGTATCAGCATGAGCATTATTCCCGTGGTTGGATTCCATCTGGGGAAGGGCAACAAAAAGGAGCTCCACGAGCTGTGGCGCAAGGGAATGCTCCTGATGGCCTGCCTGGGCGCCGCCATTACGGGGATCTGCCTTCTCTCCGCCGAACCGATCGCGCGCCTCTTTGTCGGATATAACGAGAGCCTGACGGAGCTCGCGATTTATGCGATGCGGCGGGTTTGCCTGCATCTGCTGATGCTCGGCATCACGGTTTATGCCGGTTCCTATTTCACGGGGCTGAATCAGGGCACAGCCTCCCTCAGTATTGCCCTGACCAAAGGAATCATCGGACCGCTGATCCTGGTCTGGATCCTGCCGCTCCTGATCGGCACGGACGGCCTGTGGTGGACCGCGCCCGGCGCGGAATTGCTGGGGGTTCTGGCCGCGATCATCTGCATTTCGTGGTGGCGGTGCAGCGGTGAAAAGAAACATCTGGGCGAAAAGCCCGAAGCGCAGAAAGCCTGACGTTGAGAATCCCGAAGCGCAGAAAGCCTGATGCCCAAATCAATGCAATCGGAGGTATGAGCCATGGAAATGATCATTGATCTTTTTCTGAAACAGGTCAAAGAGCGACCGAAACAGCCGTCCGTGACGGATATGCGCGGAGCGTATACCTATGAAGAGCTGAACCGGCGCAGCGCACTGCTGGCCCGGAAACTGCTCGAAACCTGCAAACAGCTGGGAACAGATATCGAAGCAGCCGTCAGCCGGGGTGAAAACGGCGCGCGAATCGCGGTGCTGCTTCCGAGAACCCGTGATTATCTGGTTGCGCTGCTGGCCGTGATCCGTGCCGGCTGTGCCGTCGTGCCCTTGGACTCGGAATATCCGGCCGAGCGCATTGCGAACATTCAGACAGATTCGCAGTGCCTGCTGTTTGTGACGACCGAAGGGCTTTCGGAGAAGGCGGGAGACACGCCGAAGATCCTGATCGAAAGCATCGGGGAGAAGAAGGACGAGGCCTATGACCCCGCTCTCAACCTCTCGAAGCCGGATCTCGAGGGGCTGCTGGTTTATACTTCCGGTTCCACCGGAAAACCGAAGGGCGTTGTCCATCGGCAATCCGTGTTTTCACACTATTACATGCTGAACAGGCTGGCCGACCGGCCTCTGCCGCCGACCGATGTTCACTGCTGCATGGCCGGCTTCACCTTCATTGCCGCGCTGTATGACCTGGTCATCCCGATCATGACAGGCGCGTCGACCTACATCGCGGACGAAAAGGAACGGCAGAGCGTGGATCTGCTCTGGTCCATCATCAAAAAGCGGCATGTGACCAGCATGTTCCTGCCGCCGAAGATGTTCATGGTGATGCGGGAGCTGTACGGACGGCTGCCGCTGCGGAATGTGGAGCTGGGTGGCGAAAAGGCCAATCCCAAATACGCGGACGACGGCAATGTGTTCGAGGCGTATGGGTCCAGCGAGACGTTCTGCATGCTGTTCCAGCGGCTTCAGAAGGCAGACGAGCGCATGCTCGGAAAGCCCGCCGCGGGCTCACATATCTACCTCATCGACGATGACGGCAGCCTGATCAAAGAGCCCGGAAAGATGGGCGAGCTGTGCGTCGTCAGCCCCTGGATTGCCAACGGCTATAACAATCTGCCGGAGGAGACGGCGGCCCGGTTTACGGAATGCCCCTTTGAACCCGGACAGCGCATGTACAAAAGCGGAGATTATTTTACCTTTGACGAAAAAGGAAATTACCTTTTCCGGGGTCGCAAGGACCGCATGGTCAAGCTCCGGGGCTATCGCGTGGAGCTGGGCGAGATCGAAAGCGTGCTGCGCGGAGTGGAGGGGGTTGAGGAAGCCGCCTGTGTCGCGATCAAGGTCAACGGCGGCGACAAGCTATGCTGCTACTATACCGGGGAGAAGATCGACGCCGGCAAACTGAAGGCGCATGCCGCCGCCGCGCTTCCCTCCTATATGGTGCCGGATTACCTGGTGTGGATGGAAGCCCTGCCGCGGAATGAGCGGAATAAGGTCAACTACCTGGCTCTTAAGGACATGGAGCCGCCGGCGGAGGAGGGGGCCTATGTTCCGCCGGAAACGGATGATGAGAAAACGATCTGCAAAGCCTTTGCCGCGGCGCTGGGACTGGATCGCGTCAGCATGACCGCCGATTTCTTCGAACTGGGCGGCACGTCTCTGACCGTGGCGATCCTGATTGCTGCGCTGACCGACCTGTACAGCGGTCTCTCCTTCCAGGATGTGGTCAAACATCCCACCCCGCGGGCTCTGGCGGATTTCCTGGCGGCCGGTCCTCAGAAACAGCAGGATCTGCTGGCGATGGATCGGGATTTCTACCCGCTGACGAAGACGCAGATGGGCATCTATCTGGAGGCGCTCACCGGCGGAAACAGCGCTACCTATACCGTGCCCTTCCTCATCAAAACCGATCCGTCGGTGACGGCTGAGGCGCTGATTGCCGCAATCAAGGTTGTGATCTCCGCGCATCCGTCCATGAAATACATGATCCGCGACGGTGCGGACAGGATTCCGCATATGTTCATGACGCCGGAGGCGGAGGTGGAGATCCCCGTCGTGGACGGCACGGCGGAGGGCCGACTGGATTTCATGGAGCGCTTTGTCCCTGTGGTGCCCATGATGAATCAGCTGCTGTTCCATTTCGCGGTCTACCGCACGCCGGAGTGCTGCTACCTGGCGGCGAAGACCCATCTGATCTTCCTGGACGGCACCTCCGTCAATCTGATGATTGCGGACCTGAACCGGGCGCTGTCCGGTCAGGCCCCGGAGCAGGAGACCTATACCATCCAGATTGCCGCCGTGCGGGAAGAGCAGATGATGCGCGACGGGTCCCATGAGGCGGCGAAGCTGTATCATGCCGAGCTGTTCAAAGCGATGGAGGACATTCCGTCGCTCATCGGCGACAGGGAAGGCACGCTGACCCCGGGCGTCAGCGAAAACCTCCGGTTTGAACAGAACACGCTGACAGCGGAGCGCGTCAAAGCTTTCTGCGAGAAAAACCAGATTACCGAGAGCAGCTTCTTTATGGGCGCGATGGCGCTCATGCTGGGGAAATACCTGAACAGCAGGCATGTCTCTTTCTCGACGGTCTACAACGGCCGCGCCCAGGCGGGCATGGAGAACACCATCGGCACGCTGATCAAGCGCATCCCCATCTACGGCAATCTTTCAAAGGATATGCCGGTCGGTGAATACCTGCGCGGCATCGGGCGGCAGGTGCTGGCCAACATGAGCCAGGATATCTATTCCTTCGATGAGGTGCTGAAGGACTGCCCCGTCAACGAAGAAGTGGAATTCATCTATCAGGGCAGCCAGTTTACCGATCATCCGGATCAGTCGGAGAAGCTTGCCGAGGGTGACAAGTGGTTCATCGAACATTATCACACCGGCATGGTCACCGGTTGCTTCTCCATCCAGTTCTTCTCCACGGCGGGACTGTATAACATGACCATTGAATACCGCAACGAGCGGTTTTCGCCCGAGTGGGTGAAGCGCTTCGCCGAGGATCTGTTTACGATTGCCGAGGGCCTGCTGACCCGGGAGAACATCGGCGACATTGCCATGCTGACGGAAGCGGACAGGCAGGAGCTGGCGCGCTTTAACGACACGGCGGTGGACATCGGCTTTACGCCGGTGCAGGAGCAGATTCGCTCCTGGGCGCGCAGGCAGCCCGACAAGCCCGCCGTGACCGCAGCCGGGGTGACGCTGACATTCGGCGAGCTGGACAGGCTATCGGATCGCGTGGCCGCGGCGCTGCTCGGGCGCGGCCTGAAGCGGGAAGGCCTGGTGGGCATCCTGTTTGAGCGCGAGGTCTGGACCTATGTGGCGGAGATCGGCGTGCTGAAGGCAGGCGGGGCTTTTGTGCCCTTCATCCCGGACTATCCGGATGAGCGCATCGACTTCTGCATGGAGGACGGGCAGATCGCCTTCCTGCTGACCCAGGCGGCCATCCGCGACGCAAGGCCCGGTCTGGTCCGCGAGGGGCGGGAAGTGCTGCCGATCGAAGACCTGCTGGCTGAGGAAGCAGCCCTGCCTGAAATCGTGCCTTCGGAGAGGAACGAGCTTGCTTACTGCATCTATACCTCCGGCACCACCGGCCGCCCCAAGGGCGTGATGATCGAGCACGGCAACATTGCCAACTATGTGCATCGCAACGAGAAATCTTTGGAGATCATGCACTATGCCGCGCCCGGACAGGTCAACCTGGCCCTGGCCTCGTTCTCCTTCGATGTCTCCGTGGTGGAGGCCTTCGTGCCGCTGTGCAACGGCAATTTCGTCGTGATTGCCACGGAGCAGGAGATTCATACGCCGTCCGCGCTGGCTGAGCTGATCGAAAAGAACGGCGTCACCGGCATCACCTGCACGCCCACTTACCTCCTGAGCCTGCTGGATATCCCGGAAACGCGGGAGGCCATTCGCCGGCTCACGTTCTTCGACATCGGCGCGGAGGCTTTCCCGGCCCAGCTGTATCACCGGCTGAGAGAGTTGCGGGACGACTCCGTGATTCTGAATGTCTACGGACCCACGGAGGCGACCATGGGCTGCGCGGCGGAGGAGATGACAGGCTGTGAAACCGTGACGGTCGGACCGCCCATCGCCAATACCGTTTTCTATGTTTCCGATCCCTTCGGGAACGAGCTCCCTGTGGGCAGAAGGGGTGAACTGGTCATCTGCGGAGCTCAGGTCGGGAGAGGGTATATCAACCTGCCGGACAAGACCGCGGCGGCGTTCTTCACCTGGAACGGTATGCGGGCTTATCACAGCGGCGATCTGGCGACCTGGACGGAGGACGGGAAGATTCGCATCTTCGGCCGG
>CADBLV010000219.1 GCA_902795555.1 uncultured Eubacteriales bacterium
CCTCATTATTTCTTCCTGAAGGCCATCCGGGCCAGCGATCATAACATCATCATCGGCGTGCAGGATGTCGATGCCCGGAAGCGCAAGGAGCTGGAAAAGGAGGCGGACAACCGGACTTACACGGAAATCGTCAAGTCCCTCGCCAGCCAGTATGAGGCAATTTACCATGTGGATCTGACCACAGGCCGCTACATGGAGTACAGCTCCAGCAACCGCTTCGGCTTCTTCCGGCCGGGAGAGGATTTCTTCGAGGTGTCCCGCAGCAATATCAAGACTGTCATCCACCCGGACGACCGGGCGCGGGTGCTTCACGCCATTGAAAAAGACGTGCTTCTGAAGAGCATTCATGATTCCGGCTCCTATTCCATCACCTATCGAATGCTCTATGAGGGCCAGCCCATTTACATGGAACTGCTGGCCTTCCGGCAGGAGGATAATGAGGATCGGCTGGTGGTGGGCGTCCGCAATATCGATGCCCAGAAAAAGCAGGAGGAAGCCAGCGCCACCTATCAGCAGATCGCCGGCGCCCTGGCCAGCCGATATGAGGTGATCTACTATATCAATATCGACACCGACGAATACACCATTTACAGCGCCAGTGAGCAGTATGAAAAGCTGGGAACAACCCGGAAGGGAGACGACTTTTTCGCCGACGCGGCTTCGGATATCCGGATTTACATTCATCCCGACGATATCACCCCAACCCTGGAAAAGCTGAAAAAGGATCATCTCCTGGCCGATCTGCAACAGAACGGCATGTCGTCCATCACCTATCGGCAGATGCTGGACGGCAGACATCGATATATGAACATGCTGGTGGTTCAGCCCGCGAATGATGCCCATCATATCGTCATCGGCGTATCCAACACGGACGCCCAGGTTCGCCGGGAGCAGTCCATGCGGGCCCAGAGCCGAACCTTCAACGACATTTCCGCGGCCCTGGCCCAGCAATACGAAGTTATTTACCATGTGAATATCCGCACCAATGAATATTCGGAATACAGTGCCAGCGAGAAGTATTCCAAGCTGAAGGTCGGCACCCGCGGAAAGGATTTCTTCGCCGATACCCAGAAAAATATGAAGCATGACATCTATCCGGACGACCTCCCGATGATGCAGCATGCCATGCAGAAAGAAAACCTGCTGAAAAGCCTCTTTGCCTTCGGGAAAACGTTCCTGAATTACCGGCTGATCATCGACGGAAGGCCGCAGTATGTGTCCCTCTATGCCGTTCTTCCCAAGGAGGATTCGGATCATATCATCGTTTCCGTCGCCAACATCGATGCCTCCAAGCGGATGGAGGAAGCCTATCAGGACGCGCTGGATCTGGCCAACAAGGACGTTCTGACCGGTGTAAAAAACAAACGCGCCTATGTTCAGGTGGAAACGGAGATCGATGAAAAGATCAAGGCCCGCTGTCAGCCTCCCTTCGCGATGGTGGTCTGCGACCTGAACGGACTCAAACAGGTAAACGATACCCTGGGACATAAAGCCGGGGATGATTTTATCAGCGGCACCTGCGGCATCATCTGCGATGTCTTCTGCCACAGCCCCGTGTTCCGGATCGGCGGAGACGAGTTTGCCGTCATTCTGCAGGATCGGGATTATGTCCATCGGGAGGAGCTGTGTCAACATCTGGCAAGCGTTCTGGATTCCCATAAACACATGGATATGCGTCCTCTGGCCTTTGGCATTTCGGAATTTGATCCCGTGCAGGACATGCGTGTGCAGGACGTTTTCGAGCGGGCGGATCAACTGATGTATGAAGATAAGAAACGATGCAAAGGAAACGCCTGATGCTGATCTTCGATAAAAACGACCTGTCGTTTTATAGCACCAAAGGTGCGTCGAAGATCGCATGAGACAGGATGACACCGAAGCGGGCAAGGAAAAGAACCGACCTTTGAACAGGGCCGGTTCTTTTTCTTGCCGGTTCGCCGGCTTTTTGAAGCCGGCACACTGCTTTCAGACGCTCATCAGACAGCGGTGAAAGCCTCTTTTCCCAGGCCGCAGATGGGGCAGACCCAGTCATCCGGGATGTCCTCAAACGCGGTGCCGGGGGCAATTCCACCGTCCGGATCGCCTTCGGCGGGATCGTAGATGTATCCGCAGGGGCATTCGTACTTCATGATCGTTCATCCTTTCTGTTTTTTTGCCTCCGGGCCGGATTGTGAAAACCCGGTCTCATTCCCGAAGGTGTTTTTTGATGCTTTTATCATACCTGTTCCTGTTTCCCCCGTCAAGAACATATTTTGTTCGCGACCCGCGAATTTTTCGTTCGCGATCCGCCCTGGCAGGAGCGAAAAAACAGGTTGACCGAAAAGGGGAAAGGCTATAAAATAGAGGAAGAAAGAGCACTAAACGCCAGAGGGAAATGGAGGCGGAGCGTTTGTCAAAAGAGTATGTGGACATGAATGTTCCGGTCATCGAGATGCGGAACATCGTGAAGCGGTTCGGGAACTTTACGGCCAACGACGGCATCAACCTGACCGTCCACAAGGGAGAAATTCACGCCATCCTGGGCGAAAACGGCGCCGGTAAGAGTACGCTGATGAACCAGCTGTACGGTCTTTTGCGGCCGACCTCCGGGGAGATTCTGGTTCGTGGAAAGCCGATCACCATGAATTCCCCCAA
>CADBLV010000220.1 GCA_902795555.1 uncultured Eubacteriales bacterium
CGGCCGGTAAGCAGCGGAAGGAGGAAAAGGAACGTGAAAAGAAACCATATTCCGTCGATTCTGATGTTCACACTGATCATGCTTTCCATGCTGCTGTGGTGCGGCTGCGCCTTTGCGGAAGGAGAGAGTCAAGCGGGAACGGCGGCAAACGGACCCTCCCGTCCGACCGGCACGGTGCTGCCCACGCTGCTGAACGAAAACACGACGCGGGAGGCGTTCTTTGCCAACGGAACCCCGATCACCATTCGGGAACCCAAGGCGGATACGGCCGGGTGGGTTCATGACGATGAGGTGCAGAAAGGACTGCAGAACGGATTCAGCGCGGACAAAAAACCCGGCACCGGCGCCCTGATCAGCTGGGAAGAAGGGAACGAAACCCGGTATGTCTATGTTTCCGGAACCAGCAAGGTGTTCGGCGGCAGCCTGAACGCTTCCGTTCAGGGGGATATTTCCATCACTGTGAAGGGCACCAACGTCCGGAAGGCTTTTCCGAATGTCTCCTTCCTGTTCGGCGGCGGATTCGGCGGAGACGTGATCGGGAATATCACGATCACCATGGAAGAAAGCCAGATGATGTATGTTTACGGCGGCGGATATAACGGGAGCGTGACGGGCGATGTGCTGATTCAGTCCATGGGAAAGAACTGGTCCCTGGACCTGGTGGGCGGTGGCCTGGCCAGCTCCATGACCGCGGACGCTGTGGCGGACGTTGGCGGCAACATCACGCTGGATCTGAAGAACCTGATGATCAGCTATATGGATTCCCTGGTGGCCGGCGGACTGGCCGAAACCATTTCCGAACACACGGCCCGGGCCAATGTGGGCGGAAACATTACCTTATATGCCGAAGGCCGGAATGTCTATCAGGTGTGCGGCGGCGGTGAAGCCTTCCGCACCGCCGAAGACTGCGGCGAGCCCACCGCCAACGTGGGCGGAAGCGTCAGTGTGGAGCTGCGGGGGAGCCGGGTTCGATATTACGCGGGCGGAAAAACCACGATTCTGGGTGGGATTTTCGCCGGCGGGCTGGGCTACTACGGAACGGCCGAGGTGGCGGGCGATATTACCATGACCATCGGCGACACCATTTTTGACGACGCCGCGCTGGGCATCGTGCTGGGCGGCATGGCGGAAGGCGATACCGCCATGGCGAATGTGCTGGGAAATGCCCGGGGACAGGTTGAATCCGGATGCAATATCTCCCAGGTGATCTGCGGCGGCGTCGTTCACCGGGGCGGCCGGGCGAACGTCAGCGGCAGCGTGAAATGGTATTATACCATGACGGACGGTATGACCGATTTTTAGGAACCGAAGGAGGTTCGCGGGATGAAGCGAAACACGAGGCGAAACAGACGAAAGACCGGCCTTCCGGTGATTCTGCTGGCAGTGATCCTGCTGATGGGCATCGCGCTGGCCGGCGCGGCGGCGGAAGGCGCGAAGGGAAACAGTGTCACCGGCGATTCCTTCACGGACGGGGAAGGGAATACCTTCCGAATCGTTCCGCTGGGGGACGGCCGATATGAGCTGTGGAAGCTGGTGACCGTGAACAACGGGGAACAGATTACCGGCGGGGAAGAAACCCCGACCGAATGCAAGCATGAACACCGCAAATGGGACAGGGGGAACGATTCCTTCCACTGGGAAGAATGCCTGGACTGCGGAAAGCTGTTCCCGCCGGAGGTGCATGAATATACCAATGTGAAGGTGGTTCAGAAAGCCAGCTGCACGAAGGACGCTGTGCTGGAATATTCATGCGCCTGCGGCCGGGTGGATTCCAGCCGCACCGCTCCGGAGAAGGGCGCTCCGGCGGAGTATTTCGCACATCATACCTGGAGCGACAAATATGACAGCGATTATCTCTCCCACTGGCATACCTGCAGCGTGTGCGGAGCACGGGGAGAGGATCAGTGGCATACGATCGGCAACGTGACCGTTGACCGGGAGCCCACCTGCTTGCAGGACGGACGGGTCAGCTATGACTGCACCGTGTGTCAGGCGCATTTTGATCGGTCGGATGTGGGCGGCCTGATCGCGGAGAGATATCCCGAGCTGAAGCAATATCAGGCCCTGGGGCATGATTTCTCCGGGCCGCTGAAGGTCGCATCCGGCAGGAACAAGGTGAGCGCCCGGGAAGATGGCACCCATGCGCCGTCCTGCATCCGATGCGGAAGGGTCGACTGGGAGCACCGGGTTTCTCACAGCTGGGCGGAGCAAACGATCAGCAACGGAAAATGCGAGGATGAAAACGACCCGGTGATCATCGGGGGAACCTGCGAATGCGGCGCCACGCTGGAACTGAAGTATACCAGACATCACCAGTTCGTGAAGGATGAAAGCCGGGATGTTGAAGCGACCTGCGCAGAGCCCGGAAAGCTGCACGGAGAGCGCTGCATGTTCTGCGGGATTTTCGGAAACTATGAATTTGTGGAAGCTCTGGGCCATGACTGGGTCGAGGATGAAAGCAAGCGGATTGAACCCACCTGCGAGAAATTCGGAAAGAAATTCATGGTGTGCAGCCGCTGTGGCGCCACCGAAACCCGGGAGATCGCCCGAAAGAGCGGAGAATACGGTCATCATCTCTATATCGCAAGAGACGTGCAGAACGCGAAGTGCGAAGAGATGGGATGGATTGTGAAAACCTGTAAGTTCTGCGGCGAGGATAGCCCGGAAGGGGTCACTTTTGAAAAGGTCCGGCACGAGACCACCTACACGGACAAGACCCGGGAACTGGATATGCGCGAGCTGCCGAACGGAACCGTCGTGCGGCCTGAGTTGCATGAGATCACGGTCACATGCAAAAAATGCCATCAGGTGTGGCATATCGAAAAGACCGTTTACAGAGCCGTTAAGGGAACCGCGTTCAAGATTGTGAACGGAAAGGATCCCGGCGTCAAAGATCTGGAAGACGGCTTCCATCCCAGCGGCCAGTTCGCCAAGGACGGAGGCGTGTATTTCCAGAACGAAATCAACAGGGAACTCCTGAAGGCCATCAACGATCATATTGAACAGATTGAAACCGGAAATGAAAACAAATAAATCCTGAGCAGGTTTCGTTTACAGCGAAGAAACCAAATCTCATGCGATCTTTGACGCACCTTCGGTGCTATTAAAACGACAGGTCTGTTTATCGAAGATCAGTACACGGCGGTCCCGGAAGAATGATTATTCTTCCGGGATCTTTTTCCGGTCGGGTTTCCAGGTCTGAAGCGCCCGGAAGCCTTCCGGCGTGACGGGACGGATCCATTTTCCGCGGAAGAGATGGGTTTGCATCATGACATACCGGATCGGCTCATCCACATAGCACAGGGCAAAGACGACCAGCGTCGGCCATTTCAGTACGAGCCCGGACACGCAGACGCAGGGAACCACCAGCAGCCACATAAAGAGAATCTCCAGCACCGTGCCGAAGGTGGCGTCTCCGGCGGCCCGGAACGTATCATTCTGAGCCCAGTTCCCCATGCGGATGACACCGGCGCAGAGATAAATCACCAGCATGCCGAAGGCCAGACGGAAGCTTTCTCCGTTCATGCCCATCAGCCGCAGGATCGGCGTATGCAGGGCGATGAGCACAACACCCAGCAGGGCGATAAAGCTCTGGCAGAGATAGATCAGCCGCCATGCCCGGGCGTAAGCGACGTCCAGACGACCGGCGCCGACCTCTGTGCCGACCAGCACCGAGGAAGCGTTGGCGAAGCCGGCGAAGAAGCCGATCACCAGGCCCTCCAGGGTGCGGAGCACAGCCAGCGCCGCAATGGCTTCTTCCGGCTGTCTGCCCAGGACGATGTTGATGACCATGTTGCCGACGCCGATCAGCACCTCATTGCAGATGATCGGGAAACATTTTTTCAGATAGATCCGGATGAAATGACGGCTCCACCGGAAATGCCGGGAAACCGCCAGAAGATAGGCATGACGCGTTTTTCGGGCACCGATGAGGATCACCAGACAGTTAACCGCCTGAGCGATTACCGTTGCCAGCGCGGCCCCGCGAACGCCCATCGCCGGCGCGCCGAGATTGCCGAAAATCAGCAACCAATTCAGAAAGACATTGGTGACCACGCCCGCGACAGAGCCCCAGAGGGGGATCCTTACCCGGCCTGTACAACGGAGGAGGGCGGACATGGCCATGGAGAAGACCATCAGCGGGTAGCCGAAACCGACGATCCGCAGGTATTCCACACCGATCTGCTGAATGGCAGGTTTATCCGTGTACATCGCCATGACTGTTTCCGGGAGGAGGACGGCCAGAATAGAGAAAACCAGCCCCACCGACATCATAAAGGTCAGGGTCAGGCCGTAGGAGCGATTGATTCCGTCATCATCCTTTGCGCCGAAGAACTGGGAGAAGAACAGCATACCGCCACCCACAAACCCCCAGTATGCGCTGAACATCAGGGAGGAAAACTGGGCGCAGAGACCGACGGCGCCAACCTCTGTCTGTCCCAGGGAGGCGATCATCATCGTGTCCAGCATGGAGCCGGTGGTGGTCAGCAGATTCTGCAGCGCCACCGGGATCGCGATGACAGCGATTTTTTTCAGAAAGCTCTTCCAGGGGTAGGATTGTGTACTCATGATATCCTTTCTTCAGGAACCTTTCGTGACGTTCTTCACGAGAGGCCCTCATCCTGCTTCGTTTCGGCTGAGAACAACAGTATTCATGCCTGCCGTTCTGCTTGGCAGGTTGCTTCGGTTTCGATCCGGCGGTTTCGAACAGAAAACCATCTGTCTCTTCGGGAAACGTCTTTCCCCTGACAAGCATAACATAAAGTCAGGCAAACGAAAAGGGCCGCCGGACATGTTTTTCCGACGGCCCGAAGTCATCAGGCTTTGGGTTTTGTTCTTTATGCGTTATGAGACCGGGTTTTGCGAAGGATCAGCAGGGCGATCAGAAGCAGCAAAGCGCAGACGCCCACTTCAATCCAGGGACCGGTGTTGTCCGTTCGCTCCGGGAAATCGCCACCCGGGAATCCGCCTTCACCGGGGCCACCGCCACTGGGGCCACCGCCCATGGAAGGTCCTGCAGAGCTTCCGCCTGCAGCGGTACTTTCACTTTGGATATCAGTGGGCGTGACGCTTCCGGCCGCTTCGGTGCTGCCGTTCTGCGCATCGGAGGCTGTGGAGCCCGAGGAAGGCGTAGAGCCTGAAGAGGTCGTGAAACCCGAGGGCGGCGTGAAACCTGAGGGCATCTGACTGTTTCCGCTCTGAGCGCTAAAAGGATTGAAACCTCCCGTTCCGCCCGGCATTGAAGGCCCGCCTCCGCCGCCTCCCTGATTGCCTCCGTTGTCCATTTTGCCCATATCCGAGATGGTGATTTCGCTTGCAACGATCAGGGTGTCGCTCTTTTCACGCTGGCCCTGCGTGGTGGAAGGAATGGTGCCGTTCAGCTGTCCGCGGATGCTTTCTCCGCGCTTTGCACAGAAGATCTTCAGCGTGCTGACCGCTTTTTCGAATTCCTCAGCGGAATAGAAGGCGGACGGATCGCTTTCCACATAGGGGGCGATCATCTCCTGTACCCGGGTGATTTCTTCTTCCAGCCAGCCGCTTTCGATGCACTTGCTGATGAAACGATCATAGGCTTCATGATAAGCGGAAAGGCTTTCCTCGTCCTGGAAGATCCAGCCGATGAGGGGCCGGGAATCCGCGGTTCCGCCGGTGACCGGACTGTCGATGGGGGAGTTGACGGTGGAAGAGGCGTCGGATCCGGATGAGAAACCGCCGAAGGCCAGATTGTAATCCCAGGGCAGGATGGTCAGTTTGCCGTTTTCCTCATACAGGTAGTAATTATGCACCATCATGCCGGTATAGCTGTCATCATTGCAGAGGAAGTTGTGGACGGCCAGGTAGGTGATGACTTCGTCTTTGTTGACCACGTTGTCCAGATCTTCCCCTTCATTCAGCTTCTTCAGGGAGGAAATGAGACGGGTTTTGTCCCGGTTGCTGATGTTGGTTTTCGCGTTATTGAAAATATTCGAATAACTGTCCGGATCGTCATCGGAATAGACCAGCTTTACATCGCTGCTGCCCATGCCGAAATTGAACCCGCCGAAACCGCCGCCGAACCCGCCTTCAGAACCGCCGGACTGCCCGGGGAAACCTCCGGAAGGCGGAGAAAATGAACTTTCGCTGCCTGAACTGTCAGAAGTATTCGAGCTTCCGGGGAAGCTGCCGCCGGGGAAGCTGAATCCTCCGCCCGGCATCTGCGGCATTCCATCCGGCATGCCTTCAGGCATGGCGCCTGACATGCCGCCGAAGGGAGAGAATGAACCACCAGCGGGAGCGCCCTGGGCAGATGCTTCAGAAGACGCAGGCACCTCGGAAGACGCAGGCACGTTGGAGGACGAAGACGTTTCGGAGGACGAAGACGCTTCAGAGGACGCAGACGCTTCAGAGGACGCAGACGCAGGCGCCTGGGTTTCCGGGGACGAAGACGCTTCAGCCACAGCTGTTGTTTCCGTACCGCTAACCGGTTCAGCAGATCCAGATGTTCCGGACGATTCAGTCGATTCA
>CADBLV010000221.1 GCA_902795555.1 uncultured Eubacteriales bacterium
CTGATCACCCGGATGACCAGCGACATGAACCAGGTGCAAACCGGTCTGAACCTGACCCTGCGTCTTCTGCTCCGCTCCCCCTTTGTGGTGTTCGGCGCGATGATCATGGCCTTCACCATTGATGTGCAAGCCGCCCTGTGGTTCGCCGTCGCCATCCCCGTTCTGTCCCTGGTGGTCTTCGGCATCATGCTGGTCAGCATTCCTTTGTATCGAAAGGTGCAGGCCCGCCTGGACAGTGTTTTGGGAATCACCCGGGAAAACCTCACCGGCGTCCGGGTTCTGCGGGCATTCCGTCGGGAGGAAAACGAGATTGAAGCCTTCGGCGAAAAAAACGAACAGCTCACAGCCCTGCAAAAATATGTGGGCCGGATCAGCGCCCTCATGAATCCCGTCACCTATGTGCTGATCAATCTGGCCATCATTCTCCTGGTCAACACTGGCGCCCTCCGCGTGGAAGCGGGGCTCATCACGCAGGGCGCCGTCGTGGCCCTGTATAATTATATGAGCCAGATTCTGGTCGAGCTCATCAAGCTGGCAAATCTCATCATCAATATCACCAAGTCCATCGCCTGCGGGAAGCGGATTCAGAGTGTGCTGGACACGGAAGCCGGCGAGCCCGCTGTGTCGGACGTTCCGGAAGGTGACGCCGCCGTCCGTGTAGAGTTCCGCCATGTTTCCCTGCAATACAGCGAGGGCGCCGATGCGTCCCTCACGGATATTTCCTTCTCCGCCCTCCCCGGAGAGACGATCGGCATCATCGGAGGGACCGCCAGCGGAAAATCTTCCCTCGTGCATCTGATCCCCCGTTTCTATGATGCCACGGAAGGTCAGGTGTTCGTGGATGGCAGAGATGTCCGCGCCTGGGATCCCGCCCTGCTGCGAAGTCATGTGGGCATTGTCCCCCAGAAAGCCGTGCTGTTCCGGGGCTCCATCCGCGACAATCTGCGCTGGGGACGTGAGGATGCCTCGGATGAGGAACTGATCCGGGCCGCCGAAGCTGCCCAGGCCCTGGATGTCCTGGAGGCCAAGGGCGGGCTGGACGGAGAGATTGAGCAGGGCGGCCGCAACCTTTCAGGAGGCCAGCGTCAGCGGCTCACCATCGCCCGGGCGCTCGTCCGGCAGCCGGAGATTCTGATCCTGGACGACAGCGCGTCCGCGCTGGATTTCGCCACGGACGCGGCTCTTCGCGCCTCCCTGCGCCGTCTGGAGGGATCCCCCACGGTATTCATCGTCAGCCAGCGCACCTCCTCCATCCAGCAGGCCGACCGGATCATCGTCCTGGATGACGGAAAAATGGTCGGCCTCGGCCGTCATGAGGAGCTCCTGCGTTCCTGCCCGGTCTATCAGGAAATCTACGATTCCCAGTTCCGGAAGGAGGCGGCGAAGGCATGAGCGCTGAAAAGAAAAAACAAACTGCCGACCGCGGAACCGTCCGGGCCGTGCTTCGCTGTCTGAAACCCTATCAGGCGCTGGTGCTGTTGTCCATTCTCCTGTCTGCCGTCACCGTCGCCCTGACGCTCTATGTGCCCGTGCTCATCGGGCGTGCCATCGACCGCATCGTCGGCCCCGGTCAGGTGGATTTTGCCACCGTCGCCGCTCTCCTGATCCGAATCGGAATCATCGTCGCCGTCACTGCTGTCATCCAGTGGCTGGTCAACTCCATCAACAACCGGATCACCTATCAGGTTGTCCGGGATGTGCGCGATCAGGCCTTCCGCCGCCTGCAGGTCCTGCCCCTCAGCTATCTGGATGTCCATCCCACCGGAGAAATCGTCAGCCAGATCATTTCCGATGTGGATCAGTTTGCCGACGGGCTCCTGCTTGGCTTCTCTCAGCTGTTCACCGGCGCGGTAACCATCCTGGGCACCCTGGGATTCATGATCTCCATCCGTCCCGGCATCGCCGCGGTGGTGGTGCTGTTGACACCGCTCAGCTTTCTGGTGGCCCGATTTATCGCTTCCCATACCTACAGTTTTTTCAAGCAGCAAAGCGAAACCCGGGGACAGCAAACCGCCTTCATTGATGAAATGCTCGGAAACCAGAAGGTGGTCAAGGCCTTCGGTCAGGAAGACCGGGTCGTGGAGCGCTTTGACGAAATCAATGAGCGTCTTGAAAAATGCTCCCTGAAAGCGATCTTCTATTCCTCCCTCACCAATCCCTGCACCCGCTTTGTCAACAACGTGGTCTATGCCTGCGTCGCGCTCACCGGAGCCCTGGTCTGCATCTCCACGGCCGGAAGCGCCGCCCCTTTCACGGTGGGTAGCCTTTCCGCCCTCCTATCCTATGCCAATCAGTATACCAAACCCTTTAATGAAATCAGCGGCGTCATCACCGAGCTGCAAAACGCCCTGGCCTGCGCCTCCCGGGTGTTCAAGCTCATCGCCGAGCCCGCCGAAATCCCGGATGCTCCGGAAGCCCGGGTGCTCGCTGATCCGAAGGGCGAAGTTGTCCTGCGGGATGTTCATTTCTCCTATACTCCGGATCGTCCGCTGATTCAGGATCTGAATGTCGCGGTGCGCCCGGGCATGCATGTCGCCATCGTCGGTCCGACAGGATGTGCAAAAACGACCCTGATCAACCTGCTCATGCGCTTCTATGACGTGGACAGCGGAAGCATCTCCGTGGAGGGAACAGACATCCGCGATATCACCCGCCAGAGTCTCCGGTCCACATACGGCATGGTTTTGCAGGAAACCTGGCTCAAATCCGGAACCATCCGGGAAAATCTGATCCTCGGAAAGCCGGACGCCACCGATGAGGAGATCGTCGCCGCCTGCAAGGCTGCCCATGCCCACAGTTTCATCCGGCGCCTGCCTCAGCAATATGATACCGTCATCGGAGAGGACGGCGGCCAGCTCTCTCAGGGCCAGAAGCAGCTCCTCTGTATCGCGCGCATCATGCTGTGCCTCCCGCCCATGCTGATTCTTGATGAGGCAACCTCCTCCATCGACACCCGCACGGAAATTCGGATCCAAAAGGCCTTTGCCACCCTGATGCAGGGGCGAACCACCTTCATCGTGGCCCACCGCCTCAGCACCATCCGGGAATCGGATCTCATCCTGGTCATGAAGAGCGGAAAGATCGTAGAGCAGGGCAACCACGAAGAACTGCTGGCCCGGGGCGGCTTCTACGCCTCCCTGTACAACAGCCAGTTCGCCTCGTAGGCAAGCGGTTCCGTTCATGCTCCGGGCGGTTCCGCTCATTCCCGATAGCCATGGTCTTTTGATGATTTGCTTTCGATGATTTTCCGTTTTCCTTCAATTTCCTGTTGCGAAAGAAGCGTTTTCAGGATAAACTGTAGAAAAGGATTCCCAATCAAAATATAGGAGGGCATATCCCCATGAAAATGACATTTCGTTGGTACGGCAGCCAGATCGACCCCATCCCCCTGAAGTACGTGAAGCAGATCCCCGGCATGACCGGTCTGATGGGGCTGTTGGACAAGCCCGCCGGCGTTGACTGGCCGGAGGAGGAATTGGCCGCCCTGAAAAAGGAAGTAAACGACGCCGGTCTGGAGATTGAGGTCATCGAATCCGTCAATGTCCACGAAGATATCAAGCTGGGTCTCCCCTCCCGGGAGGAATATATCGCCAATTATATTTCGACCGTCCGGATGCTGGCCCGTCAGGGTGTGAAAGTGATCATCTACAATTTCATGCCCGTCTTTGACTGGCTGCGGACGGATCTGGCCCGGGTTATTCCTGAAGACGGCAGCAACAGCCTCTATTTTGACGAAAAGGATCTGGGCGAAATGGGCCCCCTGGAAATCGTGAAGAAAACCGCGGAAGGCAGCAAGGGCTTCACCCTCCCCGGCTGGGAGCCGGAGCGCCTGGCTCTGCTGGAAACGACGCTGAAGCAATATGAAAACATCGGTCCGGACGACCTCCGGAAAAACTTCAAGTATTTCCTCGATGCTGTCATCCCGGTTTGCGAAGAAGTCGGCGTCCGCATGGCCTGCCATCCGGATGATCCCGCCTGGCCCATCTTCGGCCTGCCCCGCATCACCCACAGCCAGGAGGATTTCGACAAGATGGTGGCGCTTCACGACAGCCCTGCCAACACCCTCTGCCTGTGCACCGGCTCCCTGGGCAGCAATCCGGATAATGACATTCCTGCCATCATCCGGCACTTCGGCGCCATGAACCGCATCGGCGCCATGCATGTCCGCAACGTAAAGTATCTTGGGCCGCATCATTTCCGGGAAGCGGCGCACCTCTCTTCCACCGGCGACCTGGATCTGTACGAGATCATGAAAGCGATTCATGAAACCTGTCCCGACACTTACATCCGTCCGGATCATGGCCGCATGATCTGGGACGAGCAGGGACGTCCCGGCTACGGCCTCTATGACCGCGCCCTGGGCGCCGCCTATATCAACGGCCTCTGGGAAGCCCTGGAAAAGGCCTGATCCCCCAAAGGCTGAAGGGTCTTCCGCCATCCCGGCGGAAGACCCTTTTTGATTTTCCGCAATGCAGCGGAACATTCTCTTCAGGTGTTTACTTGCCTCCCAGCAGGCCTCCCAGCAGGTTCCCCAGCACGTCGCCGATAGCATCTGCAGGATTCCCGGCTGAAGAGGCGGACGAGGATCCGCTCACCCCATTGGTTACGGACAGGATCTTGTCCACCGTGTCCCCGTATTCCCCGTTCAGCAGCTTCAGAGCTGCCTTCTTCCGGTCGGAGGAGGCGCTTCGATAGGCTTCAATCAGCTTTTTTTCCGCCGCGGTCACCTTCATGCTGGTGTTGGCGTTGGCCGGAACCTTCGGAGCCGCCGTCTTCTTCGCCGCAGCCGTCTTCGCAGCAGTGGCTTTCGCCGCAGGCTTCGCGGCCGTCGTTTTCGCGGCGGCGGTTTTCGCTGCAGGCTTCGCGGCCGTCGTTTTCGCGGCGGTGGCTTTCGCCGCAGGCTTCGCGGCCGTCGTTTTCGCGGCGGCGGTTTTCGCTGCAGGCTTCGCGGCGGTGGCCTTTGCCGCCGTGGCCTTCGCCGCGGCAGGTTTCGCAGCGGTGGTCTTTGCCGCCGCCTTCTTCGCGGCTGCCGCGCTCAGATTCTTCGGCGCGTTCACCAGCGAGGTCTGGGTCACCCCGCAGGCCACCGCAATTTTCTTCAGCTGAGCTGCCGTCAGGTCCGCCTCGCCCCGCTCACACTTGCTGATGTCCGCTGCCGTCAGCTTCTCTCCCGCCGTCTTCGCCAGCTTCTCCTGGGTCAGGCCCGCCGCTGTCCGGGCTTCCTTCACCAGCTCCCCTACCTTCTTCGCCGCCATCTTTCCTTCCCTCCACGATTTTTTTCTTCCGCTGCTTCCGCGGTTTTTTTCTTTTTGATCATTATAATGAAAAACCGTTTTCTGCACAACCGTTTCTTTATCCGGAAAAGCTTTCATCTCCGGTTACCCCCGCCCGAAAAAAAAGAAGCCCTTTTCAGGCTCCTTCCGGATCGCTCTTCCTTCGGTCTCATCCGCCGATACCTCTCGCCCTTCCGGCGATCAGGCATCCCAGAAAAGCCGTGATATCCACCGCCACGATGGTGGCTCCCACCGGGGTCCCGCCCACGATGGAAATCAGAATCCCCGCCAGGGCGCAGGTCACCGAGAGCACCGCTGAGCAGATGGTCACCGCCCTGAAGCTGCGGAATACCCGCATGGCCGACATGGCCGGGAAGATGATCAGCGCGGAAATCAGCAGGGATCCGACCAGGTTCATGGCCAGCACGATAATCACCGCCACCACCACCGCGATCAGCAGGTTGTAGGCTTCCCCCCGTGTCCCGGCGGACCGGGCGAAGTTTTCGTCAAACGTAACGGCGAAAATCTTGTTGTAAAACAGCACAAAGATCACCATCACCGTCAGCGACATCCCCACGCACAGCCAGACCTCCGCCTTCGACAGCGTCAGGATGGAGGTGGATCCAAACAGCGTGGAGCACACGTCTCCCGCCAGGTTGGTGCTGGTGGAAAACAGGTTCATCATCAGATATCCCAGCGCCAGGGCGCCCACGGAAATCATGGCAATGGCCGCATCCCCCTTGATCCGGGTGTTCTGGCCCGTCTTCAGCAGCAGCACCGCGCAGATCACCGTCACCGGCATCACCAGCAGCATCTCATCCGTCAGATGCAGCACGCTGGCGATGGCAATGGCTCCGAAGGCCACGTGGGACAGCCCGTCCCCGATGAAGGAAAAGCGCTTCA
>CADBLV010000222.1 GCA_902795555.1 uncultured Eubacteriales bacterium
ATCCTCTTGTTCTTCACATGCGTTCCTCCTTCAGCGTTTCATGACTCTTCACGCGAACCCGGCATCGGGTGCTGCCGCTTCCGTTGCAGGCGCCGGACGTGATGCTACCGGCCCAGCTCCCCCGCCTGCTGTTGGCTTTCCTCCAGCCACTGGGCATACAGGCCCTTTTCCAGCACATCGTCAATCACGCCGTTCACGAAAGCGATCAGCTGCGTTTCACCCTTTTTGGCCGCAATCCGGCTCCCCAGATATTGCTCCTCCGGCGTAAACGCCATCCCTTCCGCCAGGCACAGATCGCTTTCCGGATGGTTGCGAATGTAAATTTCCGCCGTAGGAATGCTGACGAAACCTGCGTCCGCCTTGCCCGATAAAACCGCCTCAAACACAGCCTGAGCGGTCTGGAGCCGGCGGAATTCCAGATAATCGCCCGCCTGCTTCACCGCCGTCGCTTCCGACAGCGAATTGCTCTGGGCCACGATCACCTTTCCGGACAGATCCTTCGCCGTCTTCAGCTCATCCCGGGACTTTTCCGGAATGAGCACCCCAATGGCGGCAGGCACCTGATCGTCATATCCTTTGGACATGGTATAAGCCTTTGCCCGCGCAGGGGTAAACCCGATGCCGGAGATCGCCAGGTCGCACTGATCCTCCGTCAGAGACGGCAGAATCTGTGTGGATTCCAGAGCCACGATCTTCAGCCGGACGCCCATGCGCTCCGCGATCAGCGCGGCCAGCCGGATATCAGCCCCGGCAAAACGGTCGTCCCCGGATTTCCGGGAATCCAGAAACACCCGCGGCGCGAGATTCGGATCCGCCGCCACCCGCAGCACCCCGTTTCGTTCGATCCGCCCCAGCACGCCCGCCGCCTTCTCCGGAATACCGCCGGCGGTACGCATGGATTCATCGACATAGTTCCACTCGTTCTCGAGATAATTCGACTCCTCCGCCGCCGAAAGGACAGGCGCTCCGAAGATGATCAGCACGGAGAGCACAGCGCACAGGATCGCCGGTAATCGTCTGCTGTTCATGGTTGTCTCCTCCGCTTTTCGATGTCCTCAGGGCTGTTGATCCGGGTTTTGTGGCTCGGCGCCGTCATTCGCGGCGGCATGGATGGAGCCGTACATCTCGTTATAGCTCGCTGCCAGCTGACGGAATTCCTTCGAGCCGGTCATCGGCAGAGGCTCCTTCGCCCGGATGCGGCGGGAAGCGTTCATCAGCGGCACCGTGCTCAGTCTCGCGGTAAGCATGATCAGGAAGATCAGCACCACTGTCAGCACGATCACCGTAATCCGCTCCATGGAAAGCTGCCTCGTCATCCGGGAAGAGGTATCCAGCCTGGCCGCGTTCATCTTGTCATCCAGCACCTCCAGGTTGGATTTCAGCTTGAAGCGGATCACTTCCTTGCGGGCATAATATTCGCTTCCCATCACCATTCTCTGAGCCAGATCCATCTTGTCCCGCGGAGAAAGAAAGGCGTCCGTTTCCTTCAGCTCGATCGCCCGCAGGGTCTCCGGATAATCGGTGATCCCCTTGGCCTCAATCACCAGACGCATGGCGTAATATTCCCGGTACATCAGCGCCTGAGACTCCTCCATGGCTTCCTGAAGATTCTGAATCAGGCTCTGCTCCGAATTGCTTTCGGACATGGACACAATCGCCGATTCCCGGCGTTTGTTGAAGAATGCTTCCTCAAAGTACTCATCCAGATATTTCGTGTCCCCTTCCAGGGTGAAGCGCTGCACCATCTCCGTCAGATAGTCCGAAGCCTCCATCAGATCCTGAGAGGCCTTCTGGCGGACAATGTAGTTCTCGGTCTCGCGGGAAAGCGTGGTAAACACGTTGGTGGATTCATAGGTTGAAAACACCAGCAGCGCCGCGATCACCACCGTACAGGCCATCATCGCCCAGTGGATCACCCGGATGGAAATGCCATGGTTGTTTTTAGCCGCTGTCATGGATGAATCATCCTTTCTTCGTGAATGGTTCGCTCCGCGTTCGTCGGTCGTCCCCCTCGGAGAAGGAATCTCCTGTCTTTTTCATCCGTGCTCGGACCGGACGCGATTTCACGGATGAACGAACGTCCCGATTTCGCTGCCCTCCAGCACGCGGATCAGGTTTTCCGGATCGTCCAGACCGAACACCCGCACCATGGGCACCCCGTTTTCCGCGCACAGGGCAAAGGCCGCCGCGTCCATCACCTTCAGCCCCCGCCGCAGGGCTTCGGTATAGGTGATATCCCGAATGAGGGTGGCCGTCGGATCCCTGTTCGGATCGGCGGTATACACCCCGTCG
>CADBLV010000223.1 GCA_902795555.1 uncultured Eubacteriales bacterium
CGCGTTTGTTGCTGGTTTCCAGCGCGCCCAGGGGCTTCTTGGCGGCGTCGGCGATCTTGATCAGCTTATTTTCGTAGCTGCAATGCGCGGGCGCGGACACGATATAGAACTTGGCGGGCTTCGCCGCGTCGTCGCTCTCAAAGTACACTTCCTTCGCGCCCTTGGTGATATACAGGCAGTCTTTATATCCCAGCTCGTACACCGTGTCGTCCACGGTAACTTTCCCCGCGCCGCCCACGTTGAACATGCCGCATTCCCGGCGCTCCAGGAAATAAGTCGTGCCGAAATTCTTCCAGATGTCAATGCCCTTGTCAATGCTGACCGTTTCAGCGACCGGCATAATGCCCAGGGTCACCATCCGGTCCACATGGCTGTAAACCGCTTCCACCGTGTCCGGCGTAAAGAGCTTCTCGATCAGGAACTCCTTCCGGGTTTCCTCCGTGGT
This sequence comes from uncultured Eubacteriales bacterium, assembly GCA_902795555.1. Next base: position 446 of record CADBLV010000223.1, read on the forward strand.
GTAGCGTTTGAAATCCCGTTGATTGCAGCTGTAGCGAATATCCATTGAATCTCCTCCTTCAGATCTTTCGTAACTCATGAACGTTTGTTTCCTGCCCTATCGCGCAACTTCCTGCACTTCCTGCAGATCCAGCAGCGGACCTTCGAGGCCGGAAACGCGAACGTTGGTCATTTCCACCCGCCGGGCATATTTCAGAATCAGCCCCCGCTTTCGCACAGGTTCCACGCCTTCGGCCATGGCCGGCTGGCGCATGACCGGGGGATCCTCCGCGAAATCAAAGCTGCTGTCCCGAATCGCCAGTTCCTCCACAGGCTGCTCCGGGAGGCCCAGCACATATGCCACGCAGCCCTGGCATCCCGTCGCCTTCACATGCTCAAACCGGATGCTGCCGATCCGCGGCGTCGTATCGTCCACCGCCTCGTGCGCCCTGCTCTGCACCCAGGGACTGTGTCCGTCCGGATCGCAGAAATAGAGCGCGTTGATCACCAGCGGAACCTTGATCTCCTTCATCCTGACATGTTCAAACAGGATGTTGTCCACGACGCCGTCTTTTCCCCGGCCCCTTCGGGTCTTGATCCGAAGAGCCCGGTCATTTCCCCGCATGTAGCAGTGATGAGCCCGGACATTGCGTACGCCTCCGGCCATCTCGCTGCCCACGGTCACGCCGCCGTGTCCGTCCAGCATGGCGCACCAGCCGATTTCAATCTCTTCGCAGGGCACCTTATATTTCCGGCCGATCTCGATCTTCCCGGCCTTGATGGCAATGCAGTCGTCGCCGACGGAAATCCGGCTGCCCAGCAGGCGCACCCGCGCGCAGCTCTCCGGATCAAACCCGTCTGTGTTCGGGCTGTCCCACGGGGCTTCGATCCGGATGTTCAGAAAATCCAGATCCTGACTCATCGCGGGATGCAGATTCCAGGAGGGGCTGTTGCGGAAGGTCAGCCCCTGAACGGTAATCCGCCTGCATCGCATCAGAAACAGCAGATGTCCCCTGGTTGCGCCGCGGATGGTTTTCGGGTCGATCCACCAGTCTCCGTCCTGAGCACGCCCGTCGATCACGCCCTCGCCGATCACGGAAATATCCGTTGCGTCAATGCCCGTCAGCGCGGAAGCGTAGCCGTCGCGGCATTCCCCTTCCCAGAGGCCGAGCAGCAGCTCGGAGGCAGACGCGGCGGCCGGGGTGCGGGCCGGAAGAGCGTCAACGGCGGCGGAATTTGCCGGGGTGCGGCCAGGAAGAATGGGAAATGCGTTCCGATCCGTCTTCAGCGCCAGAGTCGCTCCCCGGGCGATTTCCAGCGTCATATGGCTCTTCAGAAACAGCGGCCCGGTGAGATAGGTTCCCTCCGGAATCAGCACCCGGCCGTCCCGTGGGCAGGCCATGATGGCCGCCTGCAGCATGGCCGTATCGTCTGATTCTCCGTCGCCCCGGGCCCCGAAAGAGCGAACGTCGAGGGTACAGGTTTCCTTTTTTGTCCGGAATGTCACCTGCTCTGTACTTCCGGCGGCCGATTCCGAATTCAGGGTATATTCCGTGTCAGGCTCCAGGTCGAAGAGGGACGCGACAGAGCAGGACTCCTCCCGGAGAAAGGTGCCGTTCAGCTTCAGCATCATGGGTTCCCGGGCTTCATACAGGCCCTCCGGATCAAGCAGCACCGTACAGCTTCGGGAAGATACATACAGGACTTTCAAGAATCGGCCTCCTTCAGGCGCCATGCCCCTTTTTCTTCGGAAAAGAGGGCAGGAGCCGGAATCTTACAGTGCTTTCGTTTCAAAGCCAAAGTAGCGCTTCGCGTTCCCGTAGCTGATGTCCTTCACAATGCCCTTCAGGGTTTCCAGATCCTCCGGATAGAAGCCGTCTTCCACCCATTCGCCGAAGAGGCGGCAGAGGATTCGCCGGAAATACTCGTGGCGCGGATAGCTGAGGAAAGACCGGCTGTCCGTCAGCATGCCCACAAAGCCCGCCAGATAGCCCAGGCTGGCCAGGGATTTCAGCTGATCCATCATGCCTTCGAAATGATCGTTGAACCACCAGGCGCTGCCGTGCTGAATCCGGCCCACGGCCGTGTCGTTCTGGAAGCAGCCGAGGATCGTGTCAATCGCGGCGTTGTCATTGGTGTTGAGGCTGTAGAGGATCGTCTTCGGCAGGCAGCCCTTCTCTTCCAGGGCGCCCAGGAATGCCGCCGTCTGGGCGGAAGGCGCGAAATTATCCACGCAGTCGAATCCCGTGTCTGGCCCCATCGCCCGGAACATCACCGGGTTGTTATCCCGCCGGCATCCGTAATGAAGCTGCATCACCCATCCGCGGGCGGCATATTCAGCCGCCATGGCGCTCATAAAAGCGTATTTGAACTTCGCTTCTTCCGCCGGTGTGGGGAAGGTTCCCTGCAGGCGTCTTGCGAAGATCTCGTCCACTTCCTGGGGGGAAGTCGGAGCATACACGACATAGTTCAGGGCGTGATCGCTGAGGCGGCAGCCATGATCCTGGAAGAAATCCAGCCGTTTCTTCAGCGCGAAAACCAGGTCTCCGAAGGACGTAATCTTCATGCCCGACGCGGCTTCCAGCGCGGCCAGGTAGTCCGGATAGGTCTCCTTCTCCAGGTTCATCGCCTTGTCAGGCCGCCAGGCCGGCAGCACCGTCACCGGGAAGGATTTGTCCGCCGCCAGCTTTTCATGCCATTCCAGGCTGTCCGCCGGATCGTCCGTCGTGCAAATCGTATCGACGTTGCTCATGAGAATCAGGCCCCGGGAGGAATAGCCTTCACTCTGCAGCTTCGCGTTGGCAATCGTCCAGACCTCTTCGGCGGTGTCCTGGTTCAGGATGCCCTGATAGCCGAAGAAACGGCGCAGTTCCAGATGGCTCCAGTGATGAAGGGGATTGCCGATCGCTTTGCCCAGCACTTCTGCGTATTTCTGAAACTTTTCCCGGTCGGAAGCGTCTCCGGTGATATATTTTTCCGGAACGCCCGCGCTGCGCATCAGGCGCCATTTGTAGTGATCTCCGCCCAGCCACACCTGGGTGATGTTTTCATATCGGATGTCCTCATAGATTTCCCGGGGACTCAGATGGCAATGATAATCGATAATGGGGCATGTGGCCGCCGCCTCGTGATAAAGGATCCGGGCGGTTTCCGTGTTCAGGAGAAAGTTTTCGTCTAAAAATGCTTTCACAGCGCTGCTCCTTTCAAATCCGGGTTGTTCATGGATGATGAAGCCGGGAATGGATCCCGGTCCCGCGTTCCGCTGCTCAGCCTCTGATTTCCTTCACGATGTCCGAGGCTTCTTTCACCAGCTTTTCGATTTCGTCAAACTGACCTTCGGAAACCAGCTTCCCGGAAACCATCCAACTGCCGCCGCAGGCAACAATCCGGTCATAGGCCAGATATTCACGCACATTCGCGGCGCTGATGCCGCCGGTCGGCATGAAATTCACGCCCACATAGGGAGCCGCCAGAGCCTTGATCATCTTCAGGCCGCCGCTGGGCTCCGCCGGGAAGAATTTCAGCACATCCAGCCCAAACTGCAGCGCCCCTTCAATTTCCGACGGGGTGCAGACCCCCGGGGTCATCGGCACGCCTTTTTTCAGCACATGCTCCGTAACCTTCGGATTGAATCCCGGGCTGACAATGAATTTCGCCCCGGCGTCAATCGCCCGGTCTGCCTGCTCGCAGGTCAGAACCGTTCCCGCGCCGATGATCATGTCCGGAAAGGCTTTCGCCATCTGTCGGATGGACTCTTCCGCGGCAGCGGTCCGGAAGGTGACCTCCGCGCAGGGCAGCCCGCCTCTGACCAGCCGCTCCGCCAGCGGCAGGGCGTCCTCGGCTCTGTTCAGCACAACCACCGGGATGATTCCGATTTTCTGCAGTTGTTTCATCATTTCAGTCATGGGTTTTTCCTCCTCTTTTTGGGTCCGAACCGTTTACAGTGTCACGCCCTGTTTGAAAATCGCCAGATCCCGGAAGCCGTTTTCCTCGTTTCTGGTCTGCTTCCCCGAAGCGACCTCCAGCACCAGGGCCATCAGCTCTCTGCCCAGCTCCTCCAGGCTCTTCCCTTCCAGCAGCCTTCCGGCATTAAAGTCGATCCACTTCTTCTTTTTCTCTGCCAGCGGTGTGTTGGTAGCGATTTTCATCGTCGGCACCGGACACCCGAAGGGCGTCCCTCTCCCCGTGGAAAACAGCACCATCTGCGCGCCGGCCACCGCCAGCGCCGTTGAGGCCACCAGATCGTTTCCCGGAGCGCTGAGCAGATTCAGCCCCCTGGCGGTTGCTTCCTCTCCGTATTTCAGCACGCCCTTCACCGGAGAGGCGCCGCTTTTCTGCGTGCATCCCAGGGCCTTATCCTCCAGGGTTGTAATCCCGCCGGCCTTGTTGCCCGGGGAGGGATTCTCGTAAACCGGCATGCCGTAGCTGGCGAAATATTCCTTAAAATCGTTGATCAGCCGGACCGTCTGCCCGAAGAGCTCCTCCGTCTCGCAGCGATCCATCAGAATTGTCTCGGCGCCGAACATCTCCGGCACCTCCGTCAGAATCGTGCTGCCACCCATCGCGCACAGCAAATCGCTGAAAACGCCGATCGTCGGATTCGCGGTGATCCCGCTGAGCCCATCCGATCCGCCGCATTTCAGCCCGATCGTCAGCTGATCCGCCGGGCAGGCCGTCCGCCTGTCTTTGCGCATCCGCTCCGCCAGCTCCGCGATCAGGCTCATGGCCGCCTCGTGCTCGTCCGGCACGTCCTGGCAGATCAGATACCGGACGCGGCTTTCGTCATGCTCCCGCATCAGGGGACGGATCTGCGCGATGCCGCTGTTTTCGCATCCCAGCCCCAGCAGCAGCACCCCGCCGGCGTTCGGATGGGTGGCCAGCGCGGCCAGCACCTTCCGGGTGTGCTCCTGGTCGTCCCCCATCTGACTGCATCCGTAGGGATGGCAGAAGGCATACACGCCCTCGACGCTCCCGCCCACAAAGCGCTGCGCGTCCCGCGCGAGGGCCTGGGCGACGTCGTTGACGCAGCCCACCGTCGGGATGATCCACAGCTCGTTGCGAATGCCCGGCCGGCCCTTTTCCCGGGGATATCCCTGAAAGACAGCCGGCGTCAGGCGATCCGCCTTCGGATGGGTCGGATGCCAGACATATTCCTTCGTCCCGGACAGCAGCGTATGCAGATTATGCGTGTGCACATGGGCACCCTGCGGAATATCCTCCGTCGCCTCCCCGATCGGGAAGCCGTATTTGATCACCGGCTCGCCCCGGTTGATTTTCCGCAGGGCCACTTTGTGCCCCATGGGAATCTCCTCCCGCAGCGTAATCTCCCCGGCAGCGCCGCAGGAAATCGTTTCCCCGGCTTTCAGGGGCTGCAGGGCCACCGCAACCAGGTCTTCCGGCCGGATTTGTACCGCCTGATTCATTTTCCAGCTCCTTTACCGCTTCGCGATCCCGCTTTGTCTTTACAGGCAGCTCTGATAAGCCGCCAGAGCGCCTTTCTCCCGGATCATCTTCAGATTGCGGACGGTCGTTTCCTCCAGCCCCGGAATCTCCGTCAGGTCGCGGCCCCACATCTCCCGGTTGCTCAGCACGTCATGCACCAGCGCCTCCGGGCTGTCCTCCCTGTGGTTGTAGTAGAACTCCAGCACCCATCGGTCGTCATTCACGATGTATTCGTTGCCCGCGGGCCGGCGGCAGTGCAGTCCTTTTTCGTCCAGGCCCTGAATGTCATTGCTGTAAAACGCGATATACGCGGCCAGGCTCATGGTCAGACAGGGGGGCAGCTGCCCGCGGTCGGCGATATAATCCAGGAAGGTCGGCATATTCCGCGCCCGCCATTTGGAGGTTGAGTTCAGAGAAATGCTCATCAGCTCGTGATTCACAAAGGGATTATTGAACCGATCCTGCACAGCCGCGGCAAAGGCATCCAGATCCGCCCGGTCCAGCGGCAGGGTCGGAATCACTTCCTTCTCCAGCATCCGGTTCATAAATCCGCGAACCACGTCGTTTTCCATGCAGTTCCGAACGATGTCGAAGCCGCCCAGATAGGCTCCCAGCACGAAACCCGTGTGTGCACCGTTGAGAATCCGAACCTTCCGTTTCTTATAGGGGGTGACATCCGGCGTCACAATAACCGGGCAGCCCGCTTTTTTGAAAGGCAGCCGGTCTTCCAGCCCTTCCGGCCCCTCAATCGCCCAGAATCCGAAAACTTCTCCCACGTCCGTCAGGGGATCGTCGTATCCGTTCTGCGCCGCCAGGGCCGCCACTTCCTTCGGATCGCGGATGCGTCCGGGAACAATCCTGTCCACCAGCGTGGAGCAGAAGATGTTCTCCCCGTTGACCCATTCCCGGAAGCCTTCCTCCAGCTTCCAGTCGTCAATGTACGCGTTGACGCACCGGAGCAGTTCCTTTCCGTTGTTGTCAATCAGCTCGCAGCTGAGGATGATCAGGCCCTTTCCGCCGGCCTTCCACCTCTCATACAGCACCCGGGTCAGCTTGGCCGGAAAGGAAATGGGCGGATTCTGATCAAACCGGCTTTCACTTTCGTGAACAATGCCGGCCTCTGTCGTGTTGCTGACGATGATCTCCAGATCCGGAGATTTCGCCAGTTCCAGCACCTTGTCCCATTCCCCGTAGGGATTGATGCAGCGGCTGACGCAGGAAATCACCCGCTTGTCGTCGACTTTTTTTCCCTTTTCGCTGCCCCGCAGATACAGGGTGTAAAGCCCCTCCTGCGCGTTGATCAGGTCGGTCAGCCCCTGGGCAATGGGCTGAACCAGCACGACCTTCCCGTTGTATCCGGCCTTTTCATTGGCCAGGTCAAAAAAGTAATCCACAAACGCCCGAAGGAAATTGCCCTCTCCGAACTGCATCACCTTTTCCGGCGCGCTTTCCAGAATGTATCCGGCATATCCCGAGTCTTTGAGTGTCTGATAATTGAGCATTGCCATGCCTGTTACCTCCGACATGTTTTGTATCCATTCAAATGTACAACATTTTTGTCAGTCCGTCAAGCTTGAAAATGAAATCCGAACCCCTCCGAAAAGGAAATCTGAAAAAGAAATCCGAACCCCTTCGGAAGCATTCCGGGGGTTCGGATCCTGATAAAATTGATTGTTTTTGGGGGTTCGTCCCGTTTCCGACAGACGCTCACATCATGACGAACCGCGAACGAATGCCGGGATTCTTGAAACGCTTTCGAAAATTATTCGTCCTCGTCCTCGTCGA
>CADBLV010000224.1 GCA_902795555.1 uncultured Eubacteriales bacterium
AGGAAGCCGTTCCCTCCACGCCCATGGAGTTGGTCAGCAGGCTCACGGCACATGAAGTTACGCCGGGAACCCCCGATACCGCTTTTTCAACCCGGCCGGAGCACGCGGCGCAGCTCATACCGGTCACCTGATATTGTTCCATTCCCAATCTCCCCCGAAAATCACTTCATCAGCTTCTGCAGCGTGTCCATCAGCTCATCCACCGTTTCTTCGCGTCCGGCGCGAAGATCATCGGACACGCAGGTCCGGATATGATTCGCCAGCAGCACCCGGCAAAAGCTGTTCAGCGCGGAATGGACCGCGGAGGCCTGCGTCAGGATCTCCGGACAATAAGCATCCTCCTCCAGCATCCGCTGCAGCCCGCGAACCTGACCTTCGATCCGCTTCAGGCGGTTCATCAGATCATGGCGTTCGTTTTCGCCGCGCCTCTTCTTTCGTTCCGCGGGTGCGTTTGTTCCTGCCGTTTCCGCCATCTCAGCGCCTCCTCAGATACCCACCGGGGGTATACTCGATTCGCTGAGGATTATATACCCCCAGGGGGTAATTGTCAAGGGCCTTTGGGAATATTTTTTCAGGTCTTTCCCGATCCCGGAGACCGTTTCGTCAGTTCAGTTCATCCAGCAGCAGATAGTACCGGAGTTTCTCCTCCTCTTTCGGAACCCCGGCCGCGCGGAACAGATCATCCGGATTAATCTTCGGATAGACTTTTCCGTAGTGCCCGTCGCTGTTATGCTTCAGGCTCCGCCAGCCCAGGGCCAGATCCATCCAGCGGTCATGGGCCCCCACATTGCCCACATCGATAAACCCGGTAAACCGTTTTCCGTCCGTGAAGAGGTTCGGCAGGCAGAAGTCCCCATGGGTCACCGCGCGATCCTGAGGCGGAAGGTTTTCCTTCAGCCAGTTCAGCAGCGCCTTCGGATTCTCAAATCCGTTTGGACCGAACGTCTCCGGTTCGCAGTCGGAAGGGTCAAACTGCCCGGACAGGATCGCCCCTTCGGCATGAGCAAGGCTTTCCGCCACCGTTCGTTCAAACGGGCAGTCGTCCACGGGAATCGACCACAGCAGATGCAGCGCCTCCGCCATGCAGTCCAGCAGCAGCGCCGGATGATTCATCACCTCAGGCTTGCACAGTTCTGTTCCCTGAACGCGCGTCATCAGCAGCCAGTCCTGTCCGTTCCACACCTCATGGGCCGCGACCTCCGGAACAGGCGCTTTTCCGGCCAGCCACTGCAAAATCTGCACATCGACGGTGTCCCAGTCGTCCTCGGGACGGATTTTCAGCACATAATCCTCAAAAAGGAACACCTGGGCCCGGGATTTTCCGAGTCCATCCAGCTTTCCGGTCTGCCGGCCGAGGATCCCGGCGATCGAGCCCGGGATCTGCGTTAATCTTTCTGACATACATCCTCCGAATCGTCCATCCATCAGCCGCGATCCTTCTTCCGGCGGCTGACCGTCTTGATCTTCCGATATCATACCATAGAAGCCCGAAAGAGAAAATCCCCGCAAGGCGCGAAAAAACAGGTTGCCTGCCTGTGGACAAACGCAGGGCTGTGTGGTATAAGGAAAAAGATCACAGACGTTCAGGGACTTCAGATCAGGAACGGGGGAACAGCATGATTTCCGGAATCCATCATATCTCCATGAAATGCGGAACCGGAGAAGAATTTGACCGGGCCGTGGATTTCTATCTGAATGTGCTTGGATTCTCCGTTGTCAGAGAATGGCCGGAAGGCATCATGATCGATTCCGGCCGCGGACTGCTTGAAATCTTCAGCAACGGAACCGGCATCAGGACCAAAGGCGCCATCCGCCATGTCGCGTTTTCAACGGATGATGTGGACGGCATCGTCGCCAAAGTCAAAGCCGCCGGATATGAAGTGTTTATCGAGCCGAATGAGATCACGATCCGTTCCGATCCGGTATTTCATGCCCGGATGGCCTTCTGCTACGGGCCGCTGGGAGAAGAGATTGAATTTTTCCAGGAGAGACATCCGGTCTTTCTCTTCGATCTGGACCAGACCCTGTTGGATTTCCACGCGTCTGAATACAAAGCGCTGAAGATCGTGCTGACCGCAAACGGGCTTTCCTTCTCCGATGAGATCTATCAGGCTTTTAAGGCATATAATAAATCCCTCTGGCTGGAGCTTGAGAAGGGCGCCATTTCGAGAACGGAACTTTTCACCCGGAGGTTTCAATTCGTTTTTTCCCGCTGCGACGGAGACTCATCAGGCCTTGATCCCCTGGCCGTCAATGATGATTTTATCCGAACGATGTCGGTGAACGGCGTGCTGATGGACGGCGCCCTGGAATTCGTGAAAAAGCTGAAGGACGGTATCCCGGAGGCCCGGATCTATATTGCCTCCAACGGAGCAACCGTCAACGCGAAGGGCCGGATCGCTTCCACGGGGCTTGACCGGTATATCGACGGATTGTTCGTGAGCGAGGACATGGGCGTGGCCAAGCCCGACGCGGCCTTCTTCGATCTGATTCTGAAGCAGATCAAAGCGCCGAAAGAGTCCTGCATCATGATCGGCGATTCCCTGACCTCCGATATGCTCGGCGCAAAGAACGCTTCCCTGGCTTCCGTCTGGTTCATGCCGACCGGAGACATCGAGGCCGCGGTCAAAGCCTGTGAGATCGACGCCTGCGCTTCTTCCTTCGAGGAGTTATACGAAGTCCTGAAAAGATGGGCAGAAGGTCGAAACATACCCTAAAAAAACAGATATTCGCCCTCCGGGATATTCCATTTTTGATCAATCTGGTGTAAAATATAGGGTGAGGTTTTTCCCGGGGAGGATGCTTTGCGGCTCCCCGGCATCCCGGATCAGCCGCAGCAAGCACTAAGGAAAGGAACCCTAAACGGCCGATGAAGAAACACTTCCTGCATTTTCTGTTAGCCTTCCTGATGGTTCTGTCCGCTTGTTTTGTCGGCAGCCCGGAGGCTCAGGCCACGTCCTATATGAGCAACAAGACCGAGATCCCGGTCAATCTGGAGGTCTCCGGCGCCGAAGCTCTGTGCCAGACGGAGGACGGGTATGTCTGGATTGCCCAGTATTCCGGGCTCACCCGATACGATTCAAAGGAATTTGTGACCTACAAAAACTTTGAATATGAAGGAAATGAATATAACATCATCAATGTAACCGGTCTGGCCGCGAAGGGCAATATTCTGTTCGTGGCCACGTCCGACCATGTATACGTTTATAAGGATTACCATTTCGAGCCGCTGGTGGAGACGGCCGGCGTTATCACCGACATCGTCCTGGATGAGGTCAGCGACCTGTTGTTCATCTGCACCAGGGAAAGCGGCGGAATCATTTACGATATCGAAGCCGGTACGCAGGCCATCGTCCCGGGCACGGAGGGGATCGACGTCCATGATTTCGCGCCGGGGGCGGAAAAAGGCTGCTATTTCTACGAAACCTATGAGGGCGTCTACGATCAGGACAGAAACGAGATCCTGCTGAATTCCAAAATTCTGGATATCTACTCCTACGGCTCCGTGCTGTATCTGGGCGAGGACAACGGAATCATTCACAGATACGACATGAAGAGCAAGTCCTTCCTCAGCGATATCACCGTGCCGGATCAGGTCAACAAGATGCTGTATTCCGAGGCGGATCAAATCCTGTTTGTCGCCGGGGAGAAGGACGGCATCTACTGCGTGGATTTCAGCTCCGGGGAGCCGGTCACAACCCTGGCCGGTAATCTGGACAACAAGAGCCAGTTGATGGACCTGATGATCGACTACGAGGGAAATCTCTGGGTGGCTTCTCATTATATCGCCGCCTCCGGTGTTTCGATCATCACGAAAAACGCCCTGTCCGAGCTGCTCTATGACGATCAGATCTGGCAGGCCCTGGACGCGCCTCCCGCTTTCGACCGGAACGTATACGCGGTGGAGCGATACGGAGATATCCTCTATATTGTCTGCTCCAACCGGGTTTACATGTTCGACCTGATCCGCCAGGAGATTCTGCCGGACAATATTCTCATGCAGTCCATCGATCAGTATGCGGAGCGCAGGAATCAGGAAGGCCGGGCCAAAGGAGACAGCAGCTTCTCCTTCGTCTATGCGCCGAAGGATGTCGAAGTTTTCAGAGACAAGGTTTATTTTGCCATCACGAACATCGGCGTGGTGGAATACGACCCGAAACTGGAACAGGTCGAAATCTACGATTACGATTATATCAGCAATCATCTCGGGACCCTCGTCAACGATCCGGACATCACGATGACGGATAAAGTCCGCTCCATGCGGAGCTTTGACGATTATCTGGTGCTCGGATACAACCGGGGCCTCATGCGTTTTGACGGCGAGACCTTCTCCGTGATCAACACCGGATCCAACGTGCTGTACATCAACAAAACGAAGGACGGAAAGATCCTGTTTGATCAGACCAAGGGGCTGTTCGTGGTCGAAGATGATTTCGCCACTGTCACGGAGATCCCGACGGTCAAGGAGATTACGGGAAACAGGCTGAAATTCCTGGTCGACGGGGACAATCTCTACTACACGCTGAACAGTCGGCTTTTCCGGACCAATCCCTATGACGGCACAGGCGCTTCGGAAGAGATCGCCATCCCGTATATCAAGGGTTCCAGCGTGGAGCTGGCCAAAATCCCCTATCGCGGCCTGGACGGAAAGACCGAATATAAATATCTCATCGGAAGCCAGACGCAGCTTTACATCACGGATTCGCTGGAAGGCAACCACCTGACCGAATACGATTTCTTCGACTCCACCAACGGCCTGCAGCCGATCATCGCCAACACCTCCGGGTATTATGATGAATCGGATGAGAACTACTATCTCCAATCCACAAACGGTATCTATGTCTACAAACTGAACATC
>CADBLV010000225.1 GCA_902795555.1 uncultured Eubacteriales bacterium
ATGATCTGGGGCGTGGTCGGACAGAATCCCACGGTGCTCGATGAAGTGACAGTCATCGATACCTATGTCTATACCTCCATGCGGACTATGGGCTTCGGGTTCAGTACGGCCATCGGCCTGTGCCAGAGCGTCATGGGCCTGATCCTGATCCTGCTGGCCAATGCGGCCGCCAAGCGGATTAACGACGGGGAGGGACTGTTCTGATGAGTATTGCAGCGAACGCCCCGCGGAAACATACGAACCATATAAAACATAGCCGGAACGACATCTGGGTCAAGATTATCGCCTACACGGTCGTCGGACTCTTCGGCCTGATCTGCCTGTATCCCCTGCTGCTGACGGTGACCGTCAGCCTGACGCCGGAAGACGTTATCGCCACGGACGGATATCGGCTGATTCCACGGACCTGGACGCTGGACACCTACACTTATATTTTCGCTCACAGCGGCAACAGGATTCTGAAATCTTACGGTGTTACGATTCTCGTCACTGTGGCTGGTACGGCGGGTTCTATGCTGGTCACCTGCATGATCGCCTACGCGATCAGCCTGCGGGAAATGAAATACAGGAACGTGATTGCCTTCATCTGCAATTTCACAAGCATTTTCTCCGCAGGTCTGGTTCCCTGGTATGTGGTATGCACGAACTGGTACGGGCTGCGGAACAACATTCTGGCGCTGATCATCCCGCCCTTGTTCAGCGTCTGGAATATGTTCCTGATGAGGACCTATTTCAAGGCGATCAGCCCGAGCCTCTACGATGCGGCAAAAATAGACGGCGCAGGGCATATGACCATCTTCTTCCGGATCGCGCTGCCGCTGAGCATGACGGCGCTGCTGACGGTCGGACTCATGTACGCGCTGAGTTACTGGAACGACTGGTGGCACGCGCTGATGTTCATCGACGACCGGGATCTGTATCCGCTGCAATATTACCTGTATTCCATCGTGTCCAACGTGAACGCGGTGTCCAGCGGACGGGTGCCGTCCGGGGCGGCAGCTTCAATCCGCCTGCCGGCGGAAACCGTCAAGATGGCGGTGACTATTATTACGATCGGGCCGATCATCTTCCTTTATCCGTTTATCCAGCGGTATTTCGCCAAGGGTATTATGACCGGCGCGGTGAAGGAGTAACCCCAAAGAGGTTCATAATGATGCGTGAAGCATTATGAAAAATAGAAGGAGGAGAAGACTATGAAGAAACTGTTGGCCCTTGTACTGGCAATGATGCTGGTGCTGACCCTGGCTGTGCCGCTGATGGCGCAGGCCGACGACCTGGAGAAAATCACCATTCTCTATCCCGGTGAAGAAACCGATGAAATGGCCAATTTCCTGAACGGCGCCTTCAAGGAAAAGGTGAAGGAAGAGCTGAACATGGAAGTTGAGTGCCGTTTTCTGAGCTGGGAAGCCTACTGGGACCAGAAGAAACTGATGCTGGCCGCCCAGGATCCGATCGATCTGTACTGGGATGGCCTGCCGGACCTGTCCACCATGGTGAATAATAAAGAAGCGCAGCCCCTGGACGAACTGCTCGCCAAGTGCTGGCCCGAATCCATGAAGGAAATCATTCCGGACAGTCAGATGGCCGGCGGAAAGATCGGCGGCGTGCAGTACGGCATTCCTTCCGCCTACGCGCCTTCCTCCGCCATGTTCCAGTTTGTCTGCCTGAGGCAGGATCTGCTGGAGCAGGTCGGGATGACCGAAGTGAAGACCGCGGATGATCTGCGTGAATTCGCCGAGAAGGTTCAGACTCAGCTTCCGACCTTCAAGGGCCCCGCGGACATCATCTTCAAGCCCCTGACCCGCAACTTTGCGGAAGAGCAGTACACCTGGGTTGCCAGCCAGGACCTGGTGGTCTTCGGCGAGGAAAGCAAACAGGCTTACAGCTTCGCTCATACCCAGGCTTTCAAGGATGTGGCAAAGTTCAACCGCGAAATGTTCCTGGACGGCCTGTATCAGGATGAAGTCGCCATCAAGTACAACGAGCGCGACAGCCGTATGCAGACCGGTCTGTATCTGTGGGTGGAAGGCTCCCTGGGCAAGGAAAATGAGATCATCGGCAGCGTG
>CADBLV010000226.1 GCA_902795555.1 uncultured Eubacteriales bacterium
AGCAGCAGCGGGTTTCCATTGCCCGGGCGCTTGCCATGAATCCGAAGATTCTGTTTTTTGACGAGCCGACCTCCGCACTGGACCCGGAGCTGACGGGAGAAATTCTCAAGGTGATCCGGGCTTTGGCGGTGAAGAAGATGACGATGGTGATCGTGACCCATGAGATGGCTTTTGCCCGGGATGTGTCGGACTGGGTCGTGTTCATGAACGGCGGAGTGATTGTGGAACAGGGGGATCCCCGGGAAGTGATTGACCATCCGACCCAGGAACGGACGATTCAGTTTTTGCGGAGACTGTCGGAAAAATAGGCGGGCTGCCCGGATGCGGAACGGGAAACGAAAAAAACCGGCCCTGAAGGAGCTTTCGGAAAGATGCGGAATGTACGATATGTGACGCTGGACCCCACCGGAAACCTGACCTGCCTGGTGCTGGATCGGGTTCGGAAGGACGAGGAAGCGGAAATCACCCGGCGCCTGATGGGCGAATGTGAACAGGTGGCCTATCTGGAGGAGGCAACGCGGGAAGGAAGCCGGGCCCGGATTCGCCTGATGGGCGGGGAATTCTGCGGAAACGCGGCGATGGCTTCTGCCTGCTATCTGGCCAGCCTGGACGGGACAGAAACGGGAATCGTGACGATCGATGTTTCCGGGGCGGACGCCCCTGTGGCCTGCAGCGTGCGGAAGGAGGCGGACGGCTGCTGGACAGGCTGCGTGGAGATGCCGCGGATTACCCGGACGGAGACGGTCCGGGAAGCGGGGATGAAGCTGACCTCCGTGGCGATGGAGGGGATTCGCCATTTCATCGCGGAGCGGGGAAACCCCGAAACGGACTTCGCGGAGCCGGTGGACCCTGTGACAAACCCCGCGAAGACAGAGGGCCCTGCGACAAACCCCGCGAAGACGGAAGATTCCGAGACAAACCCCGCGAAGACGGATCATCCCGGGATAGATATTCCTGAGACCGGATGGATGGAGAAGAAACAGGCGGAAGCCCTGCTGCGGAAGCTGGCGGCGGAGATTCCGGAAGGCGCCGCGGGGCTTCTGCAATGGAACCGGGAGCGGGGCGAGATGCTTCCCCTGGTGCTGGTCAAGGGGAGCGATACCCTGGTTTGGGAAAACGGGTGCGGCAGTGGCAGCGCCGCGATCGGGGCCTATGAGGCGTTGCAGGCCCACGGGAGTCTGACGGAGACGGCGCGCGGAGACAATACGCGGAAGTTCGAGGCGACGGCGACCGGGGCTGACATGGAGCGGACAACTGAGACGGCGGTGAAACAGCCCGGGGGAGTCATCCGGGCCGCGGCAACGGTTTGCGGAGAAAGAGTGAAACGCGTCACGATTACAGGGTTTGTCCGGTTTCGGGGGGAGGCTGTGATCGGAGCGGCAGATGATCGGGCATGCAATAAAAAATATTAAAAAAGTATTGCAAAGATATCAATTTATGTGATAGAATTATTTCAAGCATCAGGAGAGCCTGATGGGGTAAGAATTAAACGAGGAGGAATTTGCAATGATCAAACGGTTTCTGGCCATGGCCGTCATTGTCGCAATGGCGATGGTGATGCTGATTCCCGTGTCGCAGGCGGAGTTTACCATGTGGGTGTACACCGCTAACGGCGGCAAGCTGAACGTACGCAGCGCTCCCTGCACCGGCGACAATCTGCTGTATCAGATTCCATACGGCGAAGAGGTGGTTGTGGAATACCATCTGGGGAACGGCTGGACCCGCCTGTTTGGCGCCGGCGCGTACGCGGATCAGTACGTACAGACCAAGTATCTTGTGAACTATAAGCCCGGCCCCGCTCCCAAGCCCTCGCCTTCACCTTCACCCAGCGGCGGCGGCAGCGCAGGGAGCAGCGGATGGACCGCGATTCAGAATGAGTTTAAAGCCGGCCGCCGGGTGACTCCCTATGTGGTGGAAACCCGGAATGCCCGTGCCAGCGGTTTTGTGAACCTGCGGTGGGCGCCCCACAAGAAGGCGGAGCTGATTGCTTCCTATAAGTCCGGCGTTCAGCTGGAAGTGATTGCCGAGCTGAAGGACTGGAGACAGGTTCGCGATCCCGCAACCGGCGCGGTTGGCTTCATCCGTCAGGATTTCCTGGTCCGCTGAGGATACGCGGAATGAGATGACAGAAGGAGGAAACAATTATGAAAAAAATCGTTGCTTTGCTGCTGGCCCTGATGCTGACGCTGGGCTGCGCGGCTGCTCTGGCCGAGGAACCGGGCAAGCAGCTGGAAACCATCAAGATCAATGACAGCCTGTCCCTGCAGGGCGTGCTGCCGGACGGATACATTTATGAAGTCA
>CADBLV010000227.1 GCA_902795555.1 uncultured Eubacteriales bacterium
TGAGCGCGGTCCGCAGGGGACCGATCCATTCCTTCAGGGCTTCATAATGGCGGCGGGCGTCCTGAATGTATCCCGCTGAATAGCCTTTCCCCTCCAGTGCTCTCACTGAATCCTCAAGCAGGGCCGTGATCGCGCGCTTTCCCCATACGTCTGCCGCGTGGGAGAGGTCAACGTAGGTTTCGTTATCCGGCATCAGGCGCTGCAGCGTATACAGGACCTGGCCGGGGAATTCGTCGGGATCGCTCGGGGACAGCAGCGCATAATCCAGCCAGTCCGGAAGATCCAGAAAACCAATATAGCCTACAAGCCCGATGATTTCACAAAGGTCAGTGCAGGCAACTTCGGCAGTTTCGCTATCTTCAGCTGCAGGTGTGCCTGGTTCAGGGCCCCAGGCGCAGGCTCTCAGCAAGGCCTCGACTTTCTGATTCTTTGTATATTCATCCGCATGGCCTGTGGGAAGGTAGTCATCGAGATATTCATATATCAAATATGCTTCAGGGTGCCAGCTCGGGTCAGGAAGCTGGTCCGCCACGAGCTCCACAACTTTCCTCGACACTTTTGTATCTCCCGTTTTCGGGAAAACATATCGTGCGGCCAGTTCTGCCAGCTTTGTCACGCAGAGGGAACCCGCGGGGATGCTTTCCCCGGGAAGCAGATAGCGAAGCAGCATTTCCAGGAAGCGGACAACGAGGGCTTCCTCCGATTCCCCGGCGTTTTCCTCCCGCAGGCGTCCCACGGCGTAGTCCAGCAGCCAGTAAGCCCCGGCGCCGGCCAGGTCCCCAATGTTCAGGTCCGGATTGCTGAAGTCCACCTCAACCATGCCGTGAATCCCGCCCACTGCCTGCATCGCATGCTGAAAATTTTTCTGTGCGAACACCTCGGGAGACGCCGCGATATCCCCCAAAGTATTGATCCGGCTCTGCATCATCTCGGCCATGCTGGCGGGGCCCTGATCGGTTTTTTTCATGATTTTCTTCAGGTCGATGTCCTCGCCGCAGACGGCCGCCTCAACCAGTTTGTCCACATCCAGCGTCACCAGGGCGTAATCGCCCGGGCTGCCGCCGTCGGTATAGGCGTTGTACATCGCCCTGTCAAAAGACTGAAGCTGCTGAAGCATCTCTTCTTCTGTGACCGGCCCGCCCGGCAGGTCCGAGGAGTCATACTGGCAGACTTTGCCGTAATAGGTAAAGTCCCACCCCGGGATGGCCGGCGGCACCTTGGGAACCACATCATGCGGTTTGGGATAGTTCCGGATCCCGCCGTAGCACGGATCCTCCGGGTCCACCGCACCGGTATTTGTGCTGGTATACGCCTGCCCGGGCGTATCGTTGGGGTATTCCGGGCGGTTTCCCGCCACGCTCAGGTCCTCCGTGTGTGTCAGGCCCGGCCGGATGGTCCGGGGCGTGGAAAAAGTATAGCAGTAGACGTTTTCCGGACGGATGCTCACAGGCACGTTCATCGCCCGGAAATATTCCTCGCCGCCGCCCGCAAAGAAGCCGCCAATGGAGTTTGAGGTCGCCGCACCGCGGCTGTGCCCGGCGATCCAGACCTTCAGGTCGCCGGAAATCCCATGTTCCTTCATATATTGTGCTGCGAAGCGAAGGGCCTCGTCCCGTGCCGCCTTGAAACCGGCGTGGAAGTGCTCTTCAGAGGAGCTGTCCCTGGTGATGGTGAAGTTCCCGGCCCATTCCTGGGTATAGTTTGCGCTGCGAATCACAATGGCCAGCAGGGTATAAGGCTTGCCGTCCTCCAGGATGGTCTTGTGGCCGAGGGCTGCGCCCACGGAGTTTTCTTCCTGCCGGGTGGTGTAGTATTTGTTTGTCTCCACATCCTGAAAATGAGCCGCGGTCAGGAACTCCGTGACATATTTGGGGGCCAGCGGTTCATTCTGTGCCGGGGTCAGGGATGGATCGGCATAGGGAGTACTGGTCAGGGCCGCCGCGGCGGAGAGCTCCGCCAGATGGCTGCAGCCCAGGAAGGAGGAGCGTGTAAAGCATTCGTCCCGCCAGATCACCGTGTCAGACGGAATATAGCCCACGTCCTCCGTTACCCCGGAATTGAAACGATAGGTAATTTCAATCGTCTCGGGAGCCGGTGCCGCCGCCGCGAAGGAAGCCAGGGGCACAGAACACGCCCCGACCATTGCTGCGAGGATGAACAGGAGGATTCGTTTCAATGTCTGTTTCATTGAGGTTTTCTCCCGGAATCATCAGATATACTGCAGTGCTTCCCGCACAAATGCTGCTTATTATGTATTTTATATCATGAGTTGGATACTATATATTGTATTTTTGTTGTTTTTTGAGAAAAGCCCGTCCATGTCGCGCGCGGTGCGTGTGTGATTCCTTACTCTGTTTCGTTCATCCAATCAGCAGCTTCTGAAAATACTCCCCCTCCAGGCACCGAAACTGCGTTAGAACCATCATCA
>CADBLV010000228.1 GCA_902795555.1 uncultured Eubacteriales bacterium
GGGGAAGCGGGAACACGAAGCTTTCCATGACCACCAATCTGACGAGCAGCGTGGTCAACGTGGCGTTCAACTATGTCCTGATCGGCGGACGGCTGGGGTTTCCGGCCATGGGTATCCGGGGAGCGGCGATTGCTACTGTGCTGGGCACGGTGGTTTCCGCCGTCATGGCTTTGCTTTCCCTGTTTCGCCGATCCAGCTATGTTCAGATTCGCATGATTCGGGAGAAGGCGATTCGCTTCAGCCGGGAGGCGGCCCGATTGATTACGCGGCTGGGGGCGACGACCTCTCTGGAAAACATCGCGATGCGGATCGGATTCATGGCGACAGCCCTGGTCGCAGCCCGGCTGGGCACGGACGAATTTGCCGCCCACAACATCGGCATGAACATTCTGGGCCTGGGCTTTTCCTTCGCGGACGGCATGCAGGTTGCGGCGATCGCCCTGGCGGGGGAATCCCTGGGGGCGGGAGAAAAGCAGCGGGCCATGGATTACGGAACCATTTGCCAGCGCATCGGATTCTGTATATCAGTCATGCTGGCGGCGGCGCTCTATTTCGGCGGGAGATGGTTTTACGGGCTGTATTTTACGGAGCCGCATATCATTGAGATGGGGATTACGATATCCCGGTATACGATGGTGATTGTGCTGCTGCAGATTTCTCAGATTATTTTCACGGGATGTCTGCGGGCGGCGGGGGACGTACGATACACGCTGATGGCGGCGCTGATTTCCGTGACGCTGATCCGCACGGCTGTGACGATCGTGCTGGTGCTGGGTTTCGGAATGGGTCTGAGCGGGGTGTGGCTCGGGGTGCTGTCCGACCAGCTGTCCCGATTCATCATGATGGGCAGCCGATTCCGGCAGGGGAAATGGGTGGATTTGAAAATTTAATCAGATATCCCGGACGACATTCCGCGCCCAGAAATCAGACCGGAGCATCAGCAGGCCGATGATCAGCTTAATGACATCGATAAACTGGACACAGGCATAGATCCGGACGATGTCCCAATCCGTGAAACGGGTGAGACAGAAGGCCAGAAGCAGGGTTACCGACCAGGAATACACCGCATCGAAGAGGAAGGTGATCATCGTCCGGCCGCCGGAACGAATCGTGAAATAGGTGGCATGGGCAAAGGAATGCAGGGGCAGGGAGAGCCCGGCGATGATCAGCATCTGCCGGGTGAGCTCCCGGACGTCGTCATGAATCTGATACATCCGTGGGATCAGCGGAGAGGCCAGAACCATGGCTGCGCCGATCAGGACATGGATTACTTCATTAAGAAAAATCAGCTTCGCGGCTGTATCCCGGGCCTCCTGCATCCGGCCGGCGCCCAGCTGCTGACCGACCATGATGGCAATGGCACTGCCCATGGCAAACATGATGACGCAGAACAGATTCCAGACGGTGCCGGTGATATTCAGGGCAGCCACCGCATTCAGACCCCGGGAGGAATAGAACTGATTGATGAAGGTCATGGCCAGAGACCAGAGAATTTCGTTCATCAGCAGGGGAGCGGACATTCGGGCGATGCGGACGGCCAGGCGCCGGGGAATATAGGCGCTGCGATAGGCGCCGAGGAGAAAGGGATATCGATGCGTATTCCTGTGGGAATAGAGGATCACGATGGCCATTTCCGCAAAGCGGGAGATGACCGTGGCGATGGCGGCGCCGCGCACCCCCAGAGCCGGGGCTCCCAGATGGCCGAAGATCAGGACCCAGTTAAGAAACAGATTGGTGGCAATGGCACAGATGCCCGCGATCATCGGGGCCCGGGTTTCACCGGCTTCCCGGAGCGTTCCGGCATAAATCTGCACGAGCGTGAAGGGGATCAGGCCCAGGAGCATGATTTCCAGATAGGCCCTGCCGTCCCGGAGGGTGAGGGCGAGGTCGCCTCCGTTGCTGTCTCCCCGCAGGAAGGCGGCCAGAAAGCTTTCGCCGAAAAAATGATAGACGGCGATGGCCAGAAGGGTGATGAACAGGCCGAAAAAGACCTTAAACCGGAAGGTGTACCGATGACCTTCCATATCCCCTTTTCCGTAAAACTGAGCGCCGAAGATGCCCGGGCCGCTGAGGCCGCCGAAGATCGCCAGCATGTGGACGCTCAGCACGGTGTTCGCAATCGAGGCAGCGGAAATCGCTTCGGCGCCGAGGGAGCCGACCATCACATTGTCCAGCAGGGAGACGAATGAAGAAATAAACTGCTGAATGATCATGGGAATCAGCAGCCTGAGCACGCCGGCGTAGAAGGAGCGGGAGCCGAGAAAGCGGGAAAGCGCCATGGGAACAACCTCCGGGATTCCTGGAAATGTATGCGCCTATTCTTGCACGGGCGACGGAGAAAGTCAAGTTGAATATCGCAGACATTTACGCGGAGGACGGCGGGCGAAACCCGGCGAACGGAACGCTGCGGCAGAACGCGGACGAAACCCGGACGGCGGCGGACAGGACCCGGGCAACGAAACGAAAAAAATCGGATTTGTATCCGGGGTGGGACTGTGATATAATAAACCGTTCATGCCCGGCGGAAGAATCCGCCTTTTCCTGGAGGATGTATGCGACTGAAGAAACTGGAGCTGTACGGGTTCAAGTCCTTTGCCCAACGGACGGAGATCCTTTTCAACGAGGGCATTACGGGCATCGTGGGCCCGAACGGATCCGGAAAATCAAATATCGGCGACGCAGTTCGATGGGTTCTGGGGGAGCAGAGCGCCCGCACGCTGCGGGGCGCAAGCATGCAGGATGTCATTTTCAACGGCACCCAGCGGCGGAAGCCTCTGAATTACTGCGAGGTGTCCCTGGTTTTTGACAATGAGGACCGGGCCCTGGCCATGGACTGCGCAGAGGTGGCGGTGACCCGGCGGGTATATCGCAGCGGGGAGAGCGAATATTTTCTGAACCGGTCCGCCTGCCGGCTGAAGGACGTGATTGACCTTTTCCGGGACACCGGCATCGGCAAGGAAGGATATTCCATCATCGGGCAGGGGCGCATTGACGAGATTCTTTCCCGGAAGGGAGAAGACCGGCGGCTGGTGTTTGAAGAGGCGGCCGGCATCGTGAAATTCAAGGCCCGGAAAGAAGAGGCAGACAAAAAGCTGACCCGGACCCGGGAGAACATGAGCCGCGTGACAGACATCATGGACGAGATGGAGCGGCAGCTGGGCCCGCTGGAGGAGCAGGCGAAGAACGCCCGGGTGTATCTGGAAAAATCGGCTGCGCTGAAGGAGCTGGATCTGAATCTCTTTCTGGTTCGGTCGGACAGGATGGAGGCGCGGATGCGGGAACTGGACAGCGATTTGCAGACGCTGCACAGCATTCAGGAGCAGACGGAGGCAACGCTGCGGGAGAAGAGCCTGGCCCGTGACGCCCGGCAGGAGGAGATTACTGCCCTGGACGCGCGAATTACCGAAGCCCACGCGGGACTGATGGCAGGGATGGAAACGGTTCACGCTGCGCAGGACGCCGTGCGCCAGGTTGAAGACCGGCGGCGGAGCCGGGCGGAAAACCGGGAACGGATGGAGGAAGAAATCCGTGCGGGAGAGGAACGGCTGGCGGAGCTGGATCGTTTATTTACCGAAGCGGACGGAAGCAGCGGGGAGCGGGACACCGTTTTGCGGGAGCAGGAGGCAGCCCTGGAACAGGCCCGGCAGGCGGAGGCGGAGGCGGCCCGGGAGGCTGCCGACGCAGAAAGCGCCCTGGAGGCCCGGAAGGCCGCCTTGATGGAGATGATCAACCGCCGGTCTGCCATTCTCAGCGACCAGACACGCCTGAAAACCATGCTGCAGACCATGGAAAGCCGGCAGGGAGAAATTGAGGAATCCTGCCGGAGTATGCGGGAGGAAGAAAAGACGCTGGAGGCCGCGCTGGCGGAGGCGAAAGGCCGCCTGGCGCAGGAGGAAGAGGAACAGAGCCGCCTCAGCGACGCTCTGCAGGAGGCGCGGCAAGCTTTGGATGCGGCGGACGCAGCGGTGATTTCGGCCCGGGGGAAATATGATGAAAAAATGAAGGAAACCCGGGACATGGAATCCCGCCGGAAGCTGCTGGACGAGATGTCCCGGGAGATGGAGGGCTATGCCGGGGCTGTGCGCACTGTTGTGCGATATGCCCGGGAAAGGGGTATGACGCAGGTGCGGGGGCCGCTGAATCAGCTGATTTCCGTGCCGCAGGCATACGAAACCGCGATGGACATGGTACTGGGGATGACGCAGCAGAACATCGTGACCGAGGACGAGGAAACCGCGAAAACGCTGATCGATTATCTGCGGGAAAACCGACTGGGACGGGCGACCTTCCTGCCGATGACCTCCGTGAAATCCAAAACTCTGGATTCCCGGGAGCGGGCCGTGCTGAGTATGCCGGGATGCCTGGGGGTGGCCTCGGAGCTGGTTTCCTGCAAGGCGGAATACCGGGGCGTTGTCGAAAACCTGTTGGGACGCACGGTGGTCGCGAAGGACCTGAACAGCGGGATTGCCATCATGCGCCGGGGTGGGCACAGCTTCCGCCTGGTGACCCTGCAGGGGGACGTGATGCATTCCGGCGGATCCATGACCGGCGGATCCGGTGCCTCCCGGGCGGTGAACCTTTTTTCCCGGGAACGGGAACTGAAGGAGCTGACGGAGCGGATTGCGGCGGCCCAGCGGGATCTGGAAGGGCTGCTTGCCGCCATGCGGGAGGGGCAGGCCCGGAAGGACCGCCTGAAAGCGGACTCCGCGGGGGCATTGGAAATGCTGCACCAGCAGGAGATTGCCGTGGCCCGGGAAACGGAGCGAACCCAGAACGCGGAGGAGGAGCTGAAGATTCACGGCATGCGCCTGCGGGAAACGGAGGCGGCCCGGGAACAGCTTATGGAATCCGTATTACAGATTCGGGATCAGCTTTCCATGGTGACCGGGAACACGGAACAATCCGACGCGAACCGGGAGGCCACGGAACGGGAAGTTCAGCAAATGCAGGAAGCGCTGACAGCCGCCCGGGAGACAGCGGAGAAATGTGCGGAAGAGACGATGCGACTGACGCTGGCTGTGAACGACCTGCGCCACGAGCAGGAGGCCCTTTCCCGGGATCTGTCCCGATATATTCAGGATCGGGAACGCCTGGAAGGGGAGCAGCGCCGCCGGCGGCAGGGACTGGATCAGCTGGCGGAAGGAGAGACGGCGGACGCGGCCCGGGAGGAAACTGCGCGCAGCGCGCTGGACGCGGCCAGGGAGGATCAGGCCGGACGGGAAAAGACGGTCCGGGCTTTGGAAGAGAGGCGCGCGCAGCGGCAGGCCGCCCTCGGAGACCTGCTGCGGGACATGGAAGCCCTGCACGCGGATTACAATCGGGACGGAGAGAAGCTGCATAAGCAGGAGCTGGCCCGATCCCGCACGGAGGGGGATCTCAAAGCCCTGCGGGACCGGATCTGGAATTCCTACGAGCTGACCTATGCGGGGGCGGAGGAATTCCGACGGAAAGGGCCGTTTAACATCACGGAAGCGGACCGGGAGGCGAAAGCGCTTTCGGCTGAAATCCGCGCCCTGGGTCCGGTGAACGTCCGGGCTGTTGAGGAATACGCGGACACCAAGGCCCGATATGACGAGATGCGTACCCAGCGGGAGGACCTGGAAAAGGCGGAAGCAGATCTGAAACAGCTGATCAGCCAGCTGCTTGACCAGATGAAGGACACCTTTGTGAGCCAGTTCTCTCTCCTGCAGGGATACTTCTCCGAAACGTTTGAGCGGCTGTTCGGCGGGGGGCACGCGGAGCTGATTCTGATGGATCCTTCCGACCCCCTGAACTGCGGAATTGAAATCAACGCTCAGCCCCCGGGAAAGAAGCTGCAGCTGCTGAGCCTGCTTTCCGGCGGTGAGAGGACCCTGACAGCCATCGCGATCCTCTTTGCGACGCTGAAGCTGAAGCCGTCGCCCTTCTGCATCCTCGACGAGATCGAGGCGGCTCTGGACGACGCGAACATCGGCTATTTTGCGGATTATCTGGCGGAATACTCCCGGAGCACCCAGTTTGTCGTTGTGACCCACCGGAAGGGCACTATGGAGCGAGCCAACGCCCTCTACGGCGTTTCCATGGAAGAGCAGGGCGTCAGTAAGATGGTTTCCGTTTCGCTGCAGGATTATCATGAATGAAACAGGAAGGTTGGGAGCGCAGGTGAACAGAAAGACAGAAAACAACCGAAGAAGAGAACGGCGGGCTGCATGGGCGGCGGCGCTGGCGGCGGTGATCATGCTGGCGACAGTCCTGATGATCCCGACCGTGAAGGCGGCCGGGACGGAAGGAATCGACGACGGGCTGCTGGACGTCTATGCATGCTCAAACGGCGGGCGAAGATGGATCGGCACGGCTGTTCCCCTGGCGCCGGAATCCCTTCTGGCCTCGGGCCTGGCTGAGATAGAGGACGGCGAAACCCTGGAAATCATCGACGGTGTTTCTGTATGGGTTCCGGTGGAAACCATCCGGGATCAATGGGGACTGGTGACGCTGATTCTTCTGCAGGACGATCCGGAACCGGCCCTGCCATCCGTTTATCATCTGCTGAACATGAACACGCCGTTTGTTCCTTCCGAATTCACCGTCCTGTCTCCGGAAGGGGAAGGCCGCAGACAGCGGATCGACGTGCTGGAAAGCGCGGAAACCCACTGGCAGGATCTCACATGCCTGCTGGTTCGCCTGTCCGGAGAAGCCAGCATCGGAGCACCGGCTGTCGGCGGGGACGGCGCGGTGGCGGGGCTGATCGTGGCCCGATATGCCGAGGGGCCGAACCGATATCTGATGCTGCCTGTGACGGGCTTGGTTCAGGCGCTGGCGGATATCTCCGCCCGGGCTTCCCAACTGACGAACAAAGGGGCTCCGGAAGGTCTGAAGGTGACGACGGAAGATAACCAGGTGACCATCGACTGGAGCGAGGCGGAGCTGCCGCAGGCGGACGGCGCCTCGGCTTACCTCGTGATCACCGACGTGGAAAACTTATATCTCACCTATGTCCGGGCGGATTCGGAAAACCGGGCAACCCAGCTGCAGCTGACTCCCGGGCGGACGTATATCGCAGGTCTGGTGGCCTCGGCGGGACCGCCTTCCGCGCTGCCGGAACAGTATGCCGTGATCGCTATGCCGGAGGCAAAGCCTCTGACAGCAAACCACTTCCGTCCTGTTCTGACAGCCCTGACGGAGGATCCCGTTCAGGCCGCCGCGGAAGGTCGCGAACCCAGGACGCTTGACCGGGTGACGGAGGATCAGATGCGGAATGGGGAGGCTTACTTCTATTCCGCCAGCCGATATGAGGTGACGGAGCAATCCAGCCAGCCTATGCTTCTTTCTCTGACCGCGCCGGACGGCAGCAATTATCGCATGGAATCCGGATGGATTTACGATCCCTCCCTGCAGGAGGAGGATGTCTGGTGGATGCCGATGACAGAAACGGGACTGCTTGATTTCCTGAACCGGGACGGCTATCCTGCCGGCGTCTATCAGGTCGACCTGTATATCGGCGGCGCCCTGGCGGACAGTTTCCGCTTTGAAATGGAATCAGGAAACTGAACATCACAAACGTCCGGAGGTACATCCGGAAGAATATCGCGCAGGAGGAAACGAAGATGCCAAACTTTGCCCTGAAGGACGATGTGTTTCAAAAGGCCGCGGAGCGGTTTCCGACCCCTTTCCATCTCTATGACGAGGCGGGAATCCGTGCCCGGGCCCGGGCGCTGAACGCTGCCTTCGCCTGGAGCGGGAATTTCCGTGAATACTTTGCCGTGAAGGTCCTGCCCAATCCCGCCATCCTGCGGATTATGAAAGAGGAGGGCTGCGGGCTGGACTGCTCCTCGGCCACGGAGCTGACCCTGGCGGAGGCCTGTGGATTTCGGGGAGAGGAAATCATCCTTTCTGCCAACGCCATGCCGCCTCAGGAATTCACTCAGGCCCGGCGCTTGGGAGCCCTGATCAACCTGGATGACCTGACGGACATCGAGACGCTGCGCACCCACGGGGGGATACCTGCGTGTGTATGCCTGCGGTATAATCCCGGCGGCGCCTTCACGATTGGGAACACGATTATGGGCAATCCCGGAGAGGCAAAATACGGCTTCACCGGGGCGCAGCTCCGCGAGGGCCTGGACATCCTGAAAGGCCTTGGGACGGTCTCCTTCGGCCTGCATGCCTTCCTCTCCTCGAACACCATCGATGCTTCCTATTTTCCGAATCTGGCGGAGCTTCTGCTGAAAAAGGGGAAGGAGCTGGAGGCGGAGACGGGCCTGCGCTTTGCCTTTGTGGATCTTTCCGGCGGCATCGGCATTCCCTATCGGCCGGAAGAAGCGGAAACAGACATCCGTGCCGTGGGCGAAGGCGTCCGGAAAGCCTATGAGGCCGTTTGCCCCGGGGGCGGCGTGGCGATCAAGACGGAGCTGGGCCGATGGATGACCGGGCCGTGCGGATGGCTTGTGAGCCATGCTGTACACGAAAAGAAAATCTATCGGGATTATATCGGGCTGGACGCCTGCGCGGTGAACCTGATGCGGCCGGCTATGTATGGGGCCTATCATCATATCACCGTCTGCGGCAAGCGGGACCGGCCTTCGGATCACGTCTATGACGTGACGGGGAGCCTTTGCGAAAACAACGATAAATTCGCGATCAACCGCGCCCTGCCGGAAATTAAGATCGGGGATCTGATTGTCATTCACGATTGCGGCGCCCACGGCCATTCCATGGGATATAACTATAACGGCCGCCTGCGGTCGGCTGAGATCCTGTATACCGCAGACGGGGAGTTCCGGCAGATCCGCCGGGCGGAGACCCCGCGGGATTACTTCGCCACCCTGGACGGGGACGAGGCCGCGGCGGCTTTGTTGACGGAGAACCGGTGATCGGGTATAATCAATTCGTTTGAGGATTCCGTTCCGCGGCCGGGACGGATGAAGCCGGCGACAGAGCCGGGACAGATGAAACCGGAGGGAGGCAGGGAAGCGATGGGCGGAAGGAAAAAATGGATTCGGGGTCTGACAGCGGCCCTGCTGTGCCTTGCACTGGCGATGTCCGGCGCGGCGGCGGAAAGCGGCATTGTGAACGACGAGGACGGCGGAACCTGGGATTATGACCGGGGTATCTATACCGATCCGGACGGAAATCAATACGAAATTACCGACGACAGCGGAGGCTCCTCCGGCAGCACCCGCCGATCGACCGA
>CADBLV010000229.1 GCA_902795555.1 uncultured Eubacteriales bacterium
CGCAGTATACTTATTATACACGGGAAGCGCTGGGACGGGTGGCGCAGGACGTGGCGGCGTTTGCCCGCATGGAAGGCCTGACCGGTCATGCCCGCAGCGCGCTGATTCGGACAGAGGACGAATGAACGGGAAGAGGAGGAACGCGGGATGAGCAGGTTTTTTTCAGAGAAATACGCGGATCTGGAAGCTTATACGCCGGGCGAACAGCCGAGGAATCGGGAATATATCAAGCTGAACACCAATGAAAACCCTTTTCCGCCTCATCCTTCTGTTACGGAAGCGGTTCGCGGGGAAAGCGCCCGGCTTCAGCTGTATTCCGATCCGGAAAGCCATCTCCTGCGGGAGGCCCTGGCCAGGCAGACGGGTCTTCGGAAAGAGAAGCTGATTGTCACCAACGGCTCTGATGAGGCGCTGTATTTTGCTTTCCTTGCCTTCTGTGACCGGCATACGCCGGCGGTGTTCGCCGATATTACCTACGGGTTTTATCCGGTGTATGCCCAGTTTCAGCAGATTCCCTTCCGGGAGATTCCGCTGAAAGAGGATCTGTGGCTGGATCCGGCGGATTACTATCAGGCAGCGGGCACCGTGTTTATCGCCAATCCCAACGCCCCCACAGGCATAGCCCTTTCGCGGAAGGAGATTGAGGGGATTCTGGAGCAGAACCCCTATAACGTGGTCGTCGTGGACGAAGCGTATGTGGATTTCGGGGCGCAGAGCTGTCTGGAACTGATTGCCGAATATGACAATCTGCTGGTGATTCAGACATTCAGCAAGTCCCGATCTCTGGCGGGCGGACGCCTTGGCCTGGCTGCCGGAAACCCCGAACTGATCGCCGATCTGAACATGATGAAGAATTCCATCAACCCTTACAATGTTAATCGTCTGACTGCCGCCGCGGGCGTTGCCTGCCTGGCGGAAGAGGAATACACCCGGCGCAACTGCCGGACGATCTGCGAAAACAGGGAATGGGCGAAAAAGGCACTGAAAAAGCTCGGGTTTGAAATGACAGACAGCATGGCGAACTTCCTCTTTGTCCGGCATCCGGACATCGACGGGGAAACGCTGTATCAGGAAATGAAAAAACGGAAGATTCTGATCCGGCACTTCCGCGGCGAGCGGATTCGGGATTACAACCGGATTACGGTCGGGACGAGGGAAGAAATGGAAAAACTGGTTTCCGCGGCGGAAGAGATTCTGCAGGAGCGGCGTCCGTGAGCCGGTGAGACGGAAGACGCACGGAACGCTGTGTCCGTGAGCCGTTGATCCGAAGAACGTACGGAACGCGGGCTGAATGATGTTTACGGGAAGGAAAGGATGACAGGCATGCGGCAGGCTGAAATTGTGAGAAAAACCGGGGAAACGGATATCCGGATCCTGCTGGATCTGGACGGGACGGGGAGAAGCGAGATTCAGACGGGGATCGGATTTCTGGATCATATGCTGACCCTGTTTGCCCGGCACGGACGATTTGACCTGACGGTGATCTGCCGGGGAGATACGGACGTGGATGATCATCACAGCACGGAGGACATCGGCATCGCGCTGGGACAGGCTTTTGACCGGGCCCTGGGGGACAAGCGGGGCATCGTCCGATACGGAAGCACGATACTGCCGATGGATGAGGCACTGATTCTCAGCGCCGTTGACCTGTCGGGCCGGGGACTGCTGATGTATGACCTGCGGATTCCGACGGAAAAGGTCGGCACCTTTGACACGGAGCTGACGGAGGAATTCTTCACGGCCCTGGCCCGGAACGCCCGCCTGACGCTGCACCTGAAGCAGCTGGAGGGCAGGAACAGCCACCACATCATTGAAGGCGCCTTCAAAAGTACGGCGAGAAGCCTTCGGGCGGCGGTGGCGATCGATCCCCTTGCAGAGGGGGAGATTCCTTCCACGAAAGGGGTGCTCTGATGGTTGCGATTGTGGACTACGGCGTCGGAAACCTGTTCTCGCTCCGCTCTTCCCTGCTGGCTATCGGGGAGGAAACGGCTGTGACCGCGGAAGCGGAGGAGATTCGAGCGGCGGACCGGGTGATCCTGCCCGGCGTCGGCGCTTTCGCGGACGCGGCGAGGAAGCTTCGGGAAAGCGGCCTGGAGGAAACCGTAAAGGAAGCCGCGAAGGCGGGGAAGCCCTTCCTGGGCATCTGCCTGGGCATGCAGCTGCTTTTTGACCGCAGCTTTGAATACGGGGAGCATCCGGGGCTGGGGCTTTTGCGGGGAGAAATCAGGCCCATCGCGGAGCGAATACCGAAGGGACTGAAGATTCCCCAGATGGGCTGGAACGCGCTGACCTTCCGGAAGAAGGAATGCCCGCTGTTTCGGGAGATTCGGGAAGGGGACTATGTGTATTTCGTTCACTCCTACAGCGCGGTGAACTGCGATGATTCCCTCGCCGCCGTGACGGAATACGGGGCAGAGCTGACAGCCTGCGTGTGGAAGGAGAACATTTTCGGATGCCAGTTTCATCCGGAAAAGAGCGGAAAAACCGGTCTGGCGATTCTGAAAGCGTTTTGCGAGGTGAAGGACGTATGATCCTGTTTCCCGCCATTGACCTGTTTGAAGGGAAAGCGGTGCGACTGTATAAAGGGGACTATGGTCAGATGACCGTCTACAGCGAACACCCAGAGAAGATCGGGGCGGCGTTTGCCGCCTGCGGCGCCACCCACGCGCACCTGGTCGATCTCGAGGGCGCCCGGGACGGCGGGACCCCCAATCTGGAGATCGTCAGACGAATTCGGGAAGAAAGCGGTCTGTTCTGCGAAATCGGAGGCGGGATCCGATCCATGGAGACCGCGGAAAGATATCTGGACGCCGGGCTGGACCGGGTCATTCTGGGAACCGCGGCCGTTGAGGACGAGGCTTTTCTGAAACAGGCGCTGGCGCGATGGGGCGAGCGAATCGCCGTGGGCGTGGATGTCCGGGACGGTCTGGTGGCCGTGAAAGGATGGACCGTACAATCGGATTTACGGCTGATGCCTTTTTGCCGCCGGATGGCGGAGCTGGGGGTTTCGACGCTGATCTGCACGGATATTTCCCGGGACGGTGCCATGCGGGGGACGAACCGGGAGATGTATCGGGAACTGTCGGAAAGCCTGCCCCTTCAGATTACGGCCAGCGGCGGCGTTTCCACCCTGGCGGACGTGGAAGCCCTGCGGGATATGAACCTCTACAGCGCGATTATCGGCAAGGCCTATTATACCGGCGCCATCCGTCTGGAGGACGCTCTCCGGATTGCCGGCAAAGGGGCTGACTGAGAAGCGAACCTGCCGACGAAGAGACCTGACCGGGAAGCGGCCCGGCCTCGGCTGAAGGGAGCCGACAGAGAAGTAGCCCGGCATCAGCTGAAGGGAGCCGGCAGAGAAGCGGCACGACTGACTGAAAGAAACCGAATCGGGGAAACTGATAACAGGAAGGCGAAAAAGAGCGTATGATTACAAAACGGATTATTCCCTGCCTGGATGTGAAGGACGGCCGGGTCGTGAAAGGGGTCAATTTCGCGAATCTCGGGGACGTGGCCTCTCCGGTGGAACTGGCCCGATATTACAGCGAACACGGGGCGGATGAGCTGGTGTTTTATGATATCACCGCCTCGGCGGAGGGACGGGCCCTGTTTACGGACATTTTGACGGAAACAGCCCGGACGGTTTTTATCCCGCTGACGGTGGGGGGCGGGATCAATACCACGGCGGATTTTGACCGGGTGCTGAAATGTGGGGCGGATAAGGTGTCAGTAAACTCCGGCGCCATCCGGGATCCTTCCCTGGTGGGCAGAGCCGCGAAACTGTACGGCGATCAGTGCGTGGTGCTGAGCGTAGATGTCAAGCGCGTGGACGGGGTGTTTCGGATCTTTGCCAAAGGCGGCCGGGAGAACACGGGCATGGAAGCGATTGAATGGATCCGGCGATGCGTCGGGGACGGCGCGGGCGAGGTGGTCGTGAATTCCATGGACACGGACGGCGTGAAAAAGGGATTTGATCTGGAACTGCTGGAAAAGGTTTGCGAAGCCGTGACCGTGCCGGTGATCGCATCCGGCGGCGCGGGATGCATCGCGGATTTCATCACTCTGTTCCGCACGCTTCCGGGCGTCGACGCGGGACTGGCGGCTTCCATCTTTCATTTCGGCGAAGTTCGGATTCGCGATCTGAAGGAAGCCATGCGGCAAAACGGGATTCCCGCGAGAATATAAACAGAGGAGGCATATTTTGTTCGCGATCCGCAAAGCGGGAGTGAGTACAAAATAGCCAACCGAACAGAATGGCAGATGTGAACATGCAGTGCACAGAGGAGGAAAAGAACATGATTCATCCCGATGAACTGAAATTTGACGAAAACGGCCTGATTCCGGCGATTGTGACGGACGCGGAAAACGGCAGGGTGCTGACGCTGGCGTATATGAACCGGGAAAGCCTGAAGATTTCCATGGAAAAGGGGCTGACCTGCTTCTGGAGCCGCAGCCGGAAGGAACTGTGGCTGAAAGGAGAGACCAGCGGCAACTATCAGCATATCGTATCCATCACGGCGGACTGCGACCGGGACGCTCTGCTGATCAAGGTCGAGAAGGACGGCCCCGCCTGTCATACAGGCGCGGAATCCTGTTTCAACGATGCTGTGTGGGAAAGCGATGAACGCCATGAATTCACCCTGCAGGGACTGATGGAGCTGATTCAGGGAAGAAAGACGGAGAAAAAGGAAGGATCCTATACCACGTACCTGTTTGAAAAAGGCCTGGACAAGATTCTGAAAAAGGTCGGGGAGGAATCCACCGAGGTGATTATTGCCGCCAAGGACCGGGATCGCAGGGAAACTATCTACGAAATCGCGGATCTGACGTATCATGTGATGGTGCTGATGATTGAAGCCGGAATCAGCCTGGACGATATCCACAGAGAGCTGGCCTCCCGCCATGTGATTGACCATAAGGTGAAACAGGAGAAGATGACCTGAGGGATCGGGGGAGCCATCGGGAATCCGGCAAGCCGGAGGCGCCGATACGGCCCGAACGGCCGGAAGGATCCGAAGAACGGGGGCGGCAGGAAGTTATGCGGGATTTACACATGCACACCATCTATTCAGACGGAAAAAATGTGCCGGAGGATATGATTCTCGCAGCCATTGAAAAGGGAATGGACTGCGTGGGGATTTCCGATCATTCTCACGCGTTTACTCCGGAATGCGATATGACAAGGGAGGGTACCCTGGCTTACCGGAAAGAAATGGCGGCGCTGAAGGAAAAATACGCGGATCGGATTCGCGTGCTCTGCGGGCTGGAACGGGATTATTATTCGGACGACGATCTGGACTATGACTATGTGATCGGTTCGGTTCATGCCGTACGGATGCCAGACGGGCATTATGTCACCGTGGACTGGACGCCGGAGCGGCTGGCCGCGGACGTGGAGAAATACTACCAGGGCGACTGGTATGCTCTGGCGGAGGATTATTACGGGCTGGTCGGGGGGATCGTTGAGAAAACTGGATGCGAAATCATCGGACACTTTGATCTGATCACCAAGTTTAATGAACGGGAGTACTGGTTTGATCTCTCCCATCCGCGATACGTGAAAGCCTGGCGTCAGGCGGCGGACCGACTGCTGGAGACGGAGGCGGTTTTCGAAGTGAATACCGGCGCCATGTCCCGCGGATATCGGACCGAGCCCTATCCCGCACGCGAGATTCGGGATTATATCGCTGAAAACGGCGGCGTGCTGATTCTCTCCAGCGATGCCCATCGGAAAGAGCATGTGGGATTCGGATTTGAGGAGCTGGCGGAGGAGATGGCCCGACTGGCGCGAAAGCGGGAGGCATGAAACGGTTTTAAAAAAAGTTTCCGAAGACGGGAACTTTTTCTTTTCCGGCGCGTCTGACAGAATGAAAGGGCGGCCGGCAGAGAGGGAGCGAACGGTGAACCGGCCGCAAAGTTAAGCGCGAAGGCAGAAAAAAGGAGGATGCGAGCCATGAAGAAGATGATTGCGTTGATGTTGGGGCTGTGCATGCTGATTGGCATGATGAGCGGCGTATTTGCGGAAGAGAACCGCATCTGGCAGAAGGGGGATTCCGGGGAAAAGGTGACCTGGATTCAGACGAGGCTGCAGGAACTGAAATATCTGGATCGGGAACCCACCGGAACCTATGACGAGGAAACCGAACAGGCTGTGCTCCGCTTTCAGCGGCAGCACGGGCTGCTGGCCACGGGGATGGCGGACGCCGTGACGCTGGCCCTTCTGGAGACGGAAACCAGTCCGGCCCGGGAGGAAAGAAACGATTACTGGGATTATGAGACGGAAGAGGGCATGGCCATGACGGATGCCGCCTATGAAACGTCCGCGATGTATGCCTACATGCCGGCGGCAGGCGGAATGGCCAAATCCGCCTGGCGGGAACCGGAATGGAATATGGATGAATATACGCACTTTGCCAGCAACGGCTTCCTGAGCACGCTGACCTCGCCGCTGTCCACCTTCGCGGCGGACGTGGATACCAGCTCCTATGCCCAGTTTCGTCGTCGGGTGCTGAGTGGAGAAACGGTTCCGCCGGACAGCATCCGGATTGAGGAAATGCTGAATTATTTCCACTATGACTACAAGGCTCCGCAGGGGGATGATCCCCTGGGTGTTACGGTCGAATACGCCCCGTGCCCCTGGAACGCGGAAACCCGGCTGATGCTGATCGGCCTTCAGGCCAGGGAGGTCGCCGAGACGGAACGGGCGCCCCACAATCTGGTGTTCCTGATCGATACCTCCGGAAGCATGGAGGGCGAGGATCGGCTGGATCTGGTGAAGCGAGCTTTCCTGCTGCTGCTGGATGAACTGAAGGAAGACGACACGGTGTCCATCGTGACCTATGCCAGCTCGGATCGCGTGGTGATCGAAGGGGTTCCTGCCCGGGAGAAGACCCGAATCATGGAAGCCATCAGCGAACTGGAAGCGCGGGGATCCACCAACGGCTCCGCCGGTATCCTGCGGGCCTATGAAATCGCGGAAAAATATCGGAAGGACGGCGGCGTGAACCGGATCCTGCTGGCGACCGACGGGGATCTGAATGTCGGCGTCACCAGCGAAGGCGACCTGGCCCGACTGGTTGAAGAGAAGAAGAAGAGCGGGATCGCTCTGACCTGCCTGGGATTCGGGATGGGAAATTATAAGGACAACAAGATGGAAGCCCTGGCGGACTACGGCGACGGCAACTGCTGGTATATCGACAGCATCCACGAAGCCCGCAAGGCCCTGGTGACCGAAGGAGGCGGCGCTTTCCAGACAGTGGCGAAGGATGTCAAAATCCAGGTGGACTTCAATCCGGCCCTGGTGGCAGGATATCGCCTGATCGGATATGAAGACCGGCTGATGGCGGCGGAGGATTTCGCCAACGACGAAAAGGACGGCGGCGAGATCGGAAGCGGGCACCGGATGACAGCATTGTATGAGATCGTGCCTGTAGGCAGCAGCTTCGAATTCGGCGCCGCCGGAAGCCGATATGCGGAGAAGAGCACGGACGCGGCGGAAGACGGGGAAATGCTGACCATCGCCATTCGCGCCAAGGAACCGGACGGAGATGTTTCCAGACTCTGGGAATATCCAGTGAACAGCAAGATTCTGTCGGAAACGCTCTCCGACAATCTGAAGTTCGCCGCTGCCGTGGCCGAAACCGGAATGCTGCTGCGGGACAGCGAATGGAAAGGAACCGCTTCATGGGATTCCGTGCTGGCGCTGCTTCGGGACTGTCAGGGGGTGACCGGGGATGTGTATAAGGAAGAATTCCTGTATCTGGCCGGCCTGCTGAGCAGATAAAGAAAGAAGTCAGGAATAGCATGAACGGGGCTGGTTTCCTGAGATCGCGAAGACTGGACCACCAGAGACCGCGAAGACCGATCGAAGAACGGGCCCCTTGAGACCGCGAAGACCGATCGAAGACCTGGCCCACCTGAAAACACAAAAAACCTGTTGCAACACAACAGGTTTTTTGTTATGCTGAAAGCTTGGGAGGACTGAACGATGTTGTATTTGTATGAGACCCACATGCACACCTGCCAGGCCAGCGGCTGCGGGGTGAGCACCGGAAAGGAACACGCCCGCTATTACAAGGAAATGGGATATACCGGCATTATCATCACGGATCATTTTTTCGGCGGGAATACCTGCGTCGATCGATCCCTGCCGTGGGAGGAACGAATCAACCAATACTGCTCCGGATACGAGGACGCGAAGGAGGAAGGGGATCGGATCGGCCTGGATGTGTTTTTCGGGCTGGAACAGAATTATCAAGGGGATGAATATCTCCTTTACGGCCTTGACAAGGCGTATCTGCTGGCTCATCCCGAGATGGAACACTGGACGCGCAGACAACAGCTGGAAGAGGTTCACAGGGCGGGGGGCTGTGTCATTCAGGCCCATCCTTTCAGGATTCGTCATTATATGGACGCGATCCGGATCGGCGAGGGATACTGTGACGGCATCGAGGTTGCCAACGCGGGGAACGATCCCCTTGACGACGCGCGGGCCATGCGATACGGCACGGAGAAGGGGCTTGTGATGACCGCGGGAAGCGACAACCATCATTCTCCGGCGAAGGCTCTGTACGGTGTGAAATTGGAAAAAAGATTGACATGCATTGAAGATTATGTCAAAATAATCTTAGGGCACGAGCCTATCGTGCTTGAGGTACCTGAGACGCGGTTTACGCCGGAGCCAGGAACGGTGATCGACGACAGGCACACGGCTTATCTTCTGGACGAACGGGAGATAACGGTTCTGTCTCCGAAACAATGGGCTGAATGATTGTATCGCGCGGCGGGCTGACAACATGGACCGGACGGTTGTATCGCACAGCGGACCGGCCGCCACGGACTGAATAATTGTTTCGCGCGGCGGGCCGGCTGCCACGGACTGATTGATCGCATCGCGCAGCAGGCTGACAACAATGGGAGGATGAATAATCGTGTATCCGATTCTGATCCTGCGGGAAGAACTGGTATGCCTCGTGATTCTCCTCTATCTGAGCTATATCTCCAAGATGTACCGGATGGGCAAGGACAGCCAGGTGTTTAACCGGCTGCTCAGCTTTGCTACGCTTCATGTGGTGCTGGATGGCGTGACGGTCTGGACGGTCAACCATCGCGACCGGATTCCCGGATGGGTCAATGATGCCTGCCATGTGCTGTTTTATCTGTCGGCGCTCCTGTTCGCGTTTTCTTTCTTCATCTATACGCTGGAGCTGTTTCATCACGGCGAGCTTCGAAAATGGTACTCGTTTTCTCTGATTCCCATCGTGATTTATGCGGTGCTGCTGGTTACGGTTCTGAAAATCGAATATCAGGAATTCAACGGCACAAGCGCCAGCGTGGGATCGGGAGCCGTCGTAGGATACACGCTGGCCTTCTGCTATTTTATGGCTTCGATGATCGTGCTGGGACGGAACCGGATGAAGCTGAGCCGGTATTTTAAGCAATCCCTCCTGCCGATGCTGATTTTCCTGGTGGCGGCGGAGGTTGCCCAGATCTTTGTCAAGGAGCTGCTGATTACCGGCGGCGCTGTGACCGTGATCACCGTGGCCTTCTTCTTCAGCCTGGAGAACCCGTCCGCCGTGCTGGAACGAAAGGCGATCACCGACGCCATGAGCGGACTGAGCGCCCGAAGCAGCTATGAGCGGGATATCGTGATTTACGACACCGAGTTTGCCCGGGACAAGACGCAGCAGTTTATCTTCCTTTTTGTGGATATCAACAATCTTCGATCCATCAACGGCCTGTATGGGCATCAGGCGGGAGACGAATATATCAGCCACGTTGCCCTGATCCTGATCGAAAACCTGAAAGGCGCGGAGCATGTGTACCGCATGGGCGGGGATGATTTCCTTGCGATTTACCGCCATCAGGAGGAGGCCGCGGTGATCCGGGATGTGCGGAACCTGCGCCATGCCTGCGAGCAGGAAGGCAAGCAGGGCAGGTTTGCGCCGGAGCTGGCCATGGGTTACGCGATCAGCAATCCGAAATATAACAACCTGCGGGATGTCATGCGGGTGGCGGATTACATGATGTTCCGCAACAAGGCGGAACTGAAGCGCGAGATGACCATGAACCTGACTCACGCTTCCGGAACGCAGCTGAACCTGATGGGCCTGACGGATCGCGTGTTCGACGCGATGTGCCTAACCGGTGAGAATTACTATCCGTTCCTGATGAACATGGAAACCAATGTGACGCGGCTGTCCCCGGCTATGTGCGAATTCTTCGGATTTGAAGATGAGTTCATCGCGGACTTTACGGAGATCTGGCGGGCTCTGGTGCATCCGGATGATGTGAACGACCTCATGGCGGATCTGACGGCGGTGCTGACGCAGCGGAAGCAGTATCATTACTGCCGATACCGTGTGCGGGGCAAGAATGGCGAATATGTGGAGGTGACCTGCCGGGGCGGCGTGTATCACGGGCGCGACGGCGAGCCGGATGTGTTCTCCGGATATATGGTGAACCACGGAACCCCCGCGACCCGGGATCCGGCTACCGGGCTGAAGAACAACTATTTGCTGTATGAACGCCTGAACGAAGTGCTGCGGGATGGCGTGCCCGCAACGGTGGTTCGGCTGGAAATCAAGAATATCAACCGAATCCGGATGCTGTACGGATCGGGCGTCAGCGAGCAGGTGATCCGTCTGCTGGGCGAGCTTTTCCAGAAGTCGGCAAACGGGCTTGGCGAGGCTTACAGCAATCACGGGGAAAACTTCATGCTGATTCTGAACACCCGGGACGAAGAGAAGACCGAAACCATTTTCCGGGAGATTCAGGAGGTCTGTTCCGCCGGTATCGATACCGGGGAATACAGCATCCCCGTGGGTCTGGCGGCAGGCGCGGTGAAACTGCCGGCGGGCGGGCTGACGGATCGGGACACGGTTCGGAGCGCCGCGCTGTATGCCGCGGAAGAATCCTACTACAGTCGCCAGGACACGGTTCGCTTCTTCAAGGGAGACGGGAAGGACAGCAAGGACGAGATGAGCCTGCTGATGACCATCCACCGGGATTGCGTGGGCGAACGGAAACATTTTTATCTGCGCTATCAGCCGATTGTTGACCTGAAGAGCGGAAAGCTGATGGGCTGCGAAGCACTGCTGCGGTGGCATGATGAAAAACAGGGAGAGATCTCTCCTTCCAAATTTATCTCCTTCCTGGAAAATGACCCGGGATACAACGCCCTGGGGGAGGATATCATCCGATGGGCGATTATGGAAGCCGGGAAGATTCGCAGGATCCTGCCCGATTTCAGCATTAATGTGAACATTACCGCCCTGCAGCTGTATGCGGAGGATTTCATCCCCACGGTGCTGAAAATCCTGAAGGAAACCGATTTTCCAGCGGAACACCTGATTCTTGAGCTGACGGAGCGATGTAAGGAAATGGACTTCAACTTCCTGCGCGATCGGGTGGAAGAACTGCGGAAGAACGGCATCCGTGTTGCCCTGGATGATATGGGTACCGGTTTTTCCACGATTGATCTGCTGCTTCATCTGCGTGTGGACGAAATTAAACTGGATCACGAATTTACCAGCGAGCTGGAGACGGTGAGCACCAATGTGCTGTATGCCCGGGTGCTGTGTCAGGCCGCTCAGGAACGGGGAATGATGATCTGCTTCGAAGGCGTTGAAACCGAGGAAACGCTGACATTCCTGAAGCAGTTCGGACAGCTTGCTGTACAGGGCTATTATTTCGACAAGCCGCTGCTGGCGGACGAGTTTGAAGCGAAGTATTGCAGGACATGATACAGGAGCATCTGGGATGGAAGAAAAGACCTGGCTGCGAAAATACGGCATTCACTGCCTGCTGGCCCTGATGATTCTGGTCGGCTTGATGGCGGTGATCTATACATCGATTCAGCCGCATGTTTCCGCGACGGTTTACAGCGCAGGAGAAACCACATCAAGATCCTACCGGACAGGAAAAAATCACACCAAACGAAAAACTGTTTATATCACGCCGATTACCGTCGACTATACCGCGGAGAACGGGGAAACGCAGCGGGCCCATCTTGAATATTCCGTCAAATCCCGATGGAATATCCCGAAAAAAGGGGATTCTGTTGAAATCACCCGCAACCCCTTCGGACAGATGATTTCCTATCCGGATCAGCGACTGAACCTGGCGGGATGGGTAATCATGGTGATTGCCGGAGTCTGGCTGATTGTGATGCTGATTCCAACGGGAAAGAAGAAAAAGGCCGGGGAATCTCCGGCAAAATCCGCGGAAGAGGCCGCGCAGGAAGCGGAAATGCGAAACAGAAGCCTCTCTTCCGGACGGATTGTGCTGCGGGAGGATGATTCCTATCAATGGGTCGCGACCGTGGAGGAGGATGAAATCCGAAACAAAACCGTGCAGATGCTGAAAATCGGTGGGGGTGTTTCGCTGGCCATCGTGCTGATCGGCGCCGTCATTTCCTTCGGCGAAAGCGGCGGCGGAGAATTCATGGTCTATATCGTGCTCGTGGCTTCCGTCTTCATGCTGATCATGACGCTGGTGAGCCTGTGGATGAAGCATTCAGAGGCGCTGAAAACCGAGCGATATACGATGTATGACGAATATGTACAGACAGGCTACGGCAAATACGCGAATATGTTTACCTTTGCGCGCGCAACGGAGGCGGTCTGCACGCAGACGTATCTGGAGCTGAAACGCGGGAAAAGGCGGTTTCGCATGTATGTCTGTCCGGAGGACATGCCCTTCCTGCGGGCGTATGTGCTGAAAAGACTGCCCGCGGGCACGCGGGTGACAGAAGAATGAGCTTTCAACCCGGTTCGCTGTCTTTCAGCATGCGGCGAAGCCCCAGCCGGGTCGGCTCCGGGCGCGGGGGAAGCTCCGGCAGATCAAACTCCCAGGAGACGGAAGCATTGATGACTGGAATTCCGTCGTATTCACGCTCCCGCGCAAAGCCCAGGGCGCTGTAAGACTGATGAACATGCCCGTGTACCATCACGACCGGCCGGTACTGCTTCAGCAGGGGCCCGAAACATTCAAATCCGCGATGCGTCTGATTGTCCTGATCCCCCACGCCTCTGATCGGAGAATGGGTGAGCAGAATATCGAACCCGCGCGTTCGCCTGAGCAGCCTGCGGAGACCGGAGATGCGATCCGCCATCTCTCTTTCTGTATACATATTGACCGCGTCCGGACGATAGCGAACGCATCCGCCCAGACCGAGGATGCGCAGCCCTTTCACGAGGACGACCTTCCCGTCGGCACACAGACAGCCCTCCGGCGGCTTTTTTGCATAGCAATCGTCATGATTGCCATGCACATAGACCACAGGAGCGGAGGTGAAACAGGTCAGGAAGGAGAGATAGGACGGCGGAAGATCCCCGGCGGAGAGAATCAGATCCACGCCTTTCAGCGCTTCCCGGCACCGGTCTCCCCATAACCGGGGGGATGGCTCATCGGAGATTGCCAGTATCCGCATATGCTTTCAGTCTCCTTTCCTGTGGACTCTTCTTTCCCGTCTGCCTGTCTGTCCGGCCGTCTGACCATCCGACTGCCTGTCTGTCTGGCCCGACCGTCTGCCCGGCCGACCCCGGATCCGGTTTATTTCCTGCTCCAGCTGAAGGCTGACAGCTCCGGCTGCAGCTCCCCGCGGAATCCCTGCAGGCGAACCAGCGGACGCGCAGATTCGATCAGCTCTTCCTCCTCGGGCAGGGAACCAACGATGTTGTCGACCAGATAGTCCATGCACATGATTTCGGCAGGAGTCAGGCGGCGATCCCCTTCACAGCGAAGCATGCCCGCCTGATCGCGAAGTTCTCCCTCAAAGGGCGAGAAGGAACCTTCCTTCAGTTCCTCCCGGAAATGATTGATCAGCCGGACAGCGTATGTGTCCATGCGGGAGGAGAAAGCCACATCCAGAATGTTCGAACCGAGGCCCCACCAGTAGTTGGTTATCTTCTCCCGATTTTCCGCGGGGGAGAAGGTGCCTTCCTGAATCCGCTCGATCATCATCCTGTAGAACGGCCCCCAGCGGGGAATCAGCGTGGCCATGTTCTGGATTTCCCCGCCAAGGCGCAGATACAGGCCGTAATCGCGGGCTTCGTGCTTGGGCGCAGTGATATCCCGGTTGCAGATGACCCGAATTTCCGGATCGAGAAAAGGATTGGCCGCGTCAAAATAGATTGAAGAGAACCAGTTCAGATAAATCTTCGCGGAGGGATTCACCATCCGTGCGCCCAGGGCAAAGGCATTGGCCGCGGAGGGTGTTCCGAAGATCGGGAAGTCGGCGATGTAACCGATCTTCCCGTTGTCAGACAGAATTCCTGCCGCCATGCCCAGAAGAAACTTCGCTTCATAAAAGCGAATATAGTAATTCCGGATATTGGCGTATTTGGAAAGCAGGGAGCAGCACAGGAACTTCACCTCCGGATGCTCCAGGGCGGGCTCGAGGACGCTGTTCATCATCACGGGGGAGGTGGCGAAGATGGCTGTGTACCCGTCGGCGATCAACTCGTCAATGACGGCGGCCGTTTCAGTACGGGAAGGAACGATCCGGACGGCGGTTTCCACCTTGCCGCCCAGCTTTTCCTCCGCTTCCAGACGGCCCAGATTGTGCCAGTAATTCCAGGCGGAATCCTCGACAGACCGGGTAAACAGGAAACCGGCCTTGATTTTCGCGGGCCGGAAAAGGACGGAAATCAGCGGACGGGAAGAAGTCAGCTTTTCCGGATCCATGA
Organism: uncultured Eubacteriales bacterium; assembly: GCA_902795555.1. Next base: position 14,691 of record CADBLV010000229.1, read on the forward strand.
CCAGATTGACCCGCCCGTCCCGCAGCTCGAATTCACGGGCCATGAGGCGTACCTTTTCCCGCACGGTTTCCTGATCTTCGTTTCTCATATCCCTGTATCCGAAGGCGGACAGCCAGCTCAGGAAGGCGTCGCCGGCCTGCATGCAGGGTCTGTCTTTCATCTCCTGCAGATAGGCCGCGTGAAAATACTGATAGAGCTTGCGCAGGGAAAGAATCTCGTCCTCCGTCCATTCTTCGCCTTCCCTCACCCCCGGAATGGAAACCAGCTTGGCGCAGGAGCCAGGACGGGAAAAGAAGAGGCCGTACAGGCCGGTTGCCCTGGTGAAATCGTAATACTCGAAAGCAGCTTCCACCTCCGGGCTTCCGTCCCTTTCCGGGATGACCCTGGTCACATCCGCCTCCAGATCCAGGGCTCCCATGGATTTCATCACAGAAGTCCGCTTGTTGCCCTCAATGACATAAAACCAGCCCAGATACTCCAGCGCAGTGATGGGCATGTTTACGCCTTCCTGCTCTACGCTGTCATAAAGGTGATTCCATTTGGACGCGAATTCGCTGGCGCCTTCCAGAATCGGCATGAAATTGCTGGCGAAGGCATAGGAGCGGCCGGATGAAACGGAACCGACAATCCGCTCGACCGGAACAGAGATGAGCCCCAGGGGCTGCCTGGTCAGCTGGGCCAGATTCGGTACTTTATCCTCCAGAACGGGAAGGTAGGGATCTGCGTTGGCCTGAAGGGCCGCGGAATAAACCCTGAGCCCATCCCGCCGTGCTTTGCTGTAATGATCCATTTCTTAACGTAATCCTCCGAAAAAAGATGATCCGCGGGCAACAAAGTCCCGCAACATCTATTTTACATGATTTTTTTGGTTTTGTCATCCTGTCTGCTCTTGAGAAAACGCGCTGATCATGATAAACTATGGTGTCACCAGCATAAGGGGGACCTGGCGGCGGCTGTCTGGATGAAGGGGGAGAAGACGATGCCGGAAATCGGAGAGATTCTGCGGGAAGGAAAGGGTAAGAAGGTTTACGCGACAGAGGATCCGGACAAGGCCATCGTGTTCTTCAAGGATGAAGCGATGGCTTTCCACGGGCTGAAGCGTGGCCGGATCCTCGGAAAAGGCGAAGTGAACAACGCCGTCTGCGAGCATCTGTTTGGATTGCTGCAGGAGCACGGAATTGAAACCCATTTTATTGAACGGATCGACGCGCGGCACAGCCTTGTAAAGCGATGCGAGATGATTCCCATTTCCGTTAAAATCAGAAACCGGGTGGCGGGCACGCTGAACACCAGGACTGGGCTGCCGGTGGGGATGAAGCTGGATGCGCCGGTGGTGGAATACAATCTGCGAAATATGGAGATGGATGAGGATCCTCTGGTGAATCATACCCATATTTACGCGATGAAGCTTGCAACGCCGGCCGAGATGGATGAAATCACCCGGATCAGCCTGAAGGTGGATGATATCCTGACAGCCTATCTGAAGGAGATCAATATCGAGCTGATCGATTTTCAGCTGGAGTTCGGACGGTATCAGGGGCGGATTGTGCTGGCGGACGAGATCACTCCGGACACTGCCCGGTTCTGGGACAGCAGTACTCACGAGCCGCTGGATATCGACCGGTTCCGGCGAGATATGGACGGCGCAGCGGAAGCCTATCAGGAAGTGCTGCACCGGATGATGGGGGTAGGATGAAAAGACGAATTTGGGCGATCTGGCTCGGGCTGATTCTGCTGCTTTGCGCCGCGGCAGGCGGATGTGCCGCGGCCGCGGAGGAGGAAGGCGCGTTTCCGACGATGAACGAAGCGGGCTTTCTGGATTCCGGAGAGTTTGTGTATGAAAACCCGGAAGAGGGGGTCTGGCGATATGCCAGCCCGACACTGAAGGTTGAAATTTTCCGGAGACAGGAGAAAAAACCGAACCGGGTGTGGTATGAGGCGGAAGTCTGGTGCGCGGAGGGCGGTGAAATGCCCCATATGATTCCGAACGAGGAGGAAAAACGGTTTTCCAGCGCGGATTATCCCTACAAAATCTGCCGGAAGACCGGGACGGTGCTGGCCGTGTCGAGCGACTACTGCCAGACACGAATGCAGCAGAAAATTAAAGTCGGGATTATCATCCGCGACGGGGTGGTCTACAGCGAGAAAACCAAGAAAGCCAAGGCCGGCGGGTTTCCGAACCTGGATTGCCTGGCTCTTTATCCGGACGGCGGGATGAAGGTTTTTTACAGCAATGAGAAAACCGCGCAGGAATATCTGGACGAGGGCGCCCGGGATGTGCTGGCCTTCGGTCCCTGGCTGATCCGGGACGGAGAGCTGAACGAGGCAGGGCTGGCAAAATACGGCAAGAGTTCCGCGCCGCGGACGGCTGTCGGCATGGTGGAGAAAGGGCATTATTTCTTCATGATGCTCGAGGGCCGGATCAAGCGTTCCAAGGGAGGCGACATCGGGTTCCTGGCCGGGAAACTGATGGAAAAAGGATGTCAGGAGGCGTTTAATCTGGACGGCGGCGATACCTCCTGCATCGTGTTTATGGGACATCAGCTGTGCCGGATGACCGACGCAGGCAGCGGAAAAAAGTCCTCCCGTCGAACAAGCGATATTCTGGGCGTGGGTCATTCCGAGCTGCTTCCCGCCCCGGCGGATCCCTGGTGACGAGGCATATTTGGTTCGTGTAAAATCATAAAATGATACGGCGTCCGACAGAACCGGTTGCAATGGGAAAAAACTTGTGATACAATGCCAGTCGGTGTTTTACGGCACCGAAGGAAAGACGTGTGAAACGACACAGGAGGAAGATTCATTCATGAGCCATACCTACGAAAAGATTTCCGGAAACAAAGCCAGGGTGACCTTTACCTTTCCCGCCGAACAATTTGATCAGGCCGTGTCTGAGGCTTTTCTGAAGCTGCGCAAGCGGTTCAATATTCCCGGCTTCCGCAAGGGCAAAGCTCCCCGGAAGATGATTGAAGCCATGTACGGGGCGGAGGTGTTCTTTGACGAAGCCATCAACGCGCTGCTGCCGGATGCCTATGAGGCGGCTGTGAAGGAACTGGATCTGAAGCCTGTGGATCGGCCCGAGGCGGATGTGACGGAAGTCGGAAACGGCAAGGATCTGGTCGTGAAGCTGGAAGTGTTTGTCCGCCCGGATGTGACCCTGGGTGAATATAAAAACCTGACGGTTCAGGTGGAAAAGCAGCAGCTGACGGACGCCATGATTGATGCGCGCATTGCTCAGGATCAGGAAAAAGCCAGCCGGACGCTGGACGTGGATGATCGCCCCGTTCAGGAAGGGGACACCGTGAACCTCGATTACGCCGGCACGGTTGACGGAGTGGCCTTCGAGGGCGGCACCGCCGAGAATCAGACTCTGGTGATCGGCTCTCACAGCTTTATCCCCGGATTCGAAGAACAAATGATCGGCATGAACGTCGGCGAAGAGAAGGATCTGAACGTTACCTTCCCTGAGGAATATCATCAGGAAGATCTGAAAGGCAAGGATGCTGTATTCCACGTGAAGGTCAACGGCATCCAGGTTACGGAAAAGCCGGCGCTGGACGATGATTTCGCCTCGGACGTCAGCGATTTTGACACCTTTGCCGAATACCGGGAAAACATCGTGAAGGAGCTGCAGAAGCAGATTGACCGGAACAACGATGCGATCATTGAAAACGCGCTGATGGAAAAGGCGCGGGAAAACGCTCAGGTCGATATTCCCGAAGCCATGATTCAGGACGAGGCGGAATATCTGCTGAACCAGATGGCTTACCGCATGAGCTATCAGGGCTTCTCTCTGGACGACTATATGAAGTATACCGGCCAGACCCGGGAATCCATGATTGAGATGCAGAAGCCGGAAGCCCGCATCCGCGTAAAGAATGATCTGGTGCTTGAAGCGATCCGGAAAGCGGAGAACATTGATCCTTCCGAAGAGGATGTGGAAAAGGAAATCGCGCTGCAGGCTGAGCAGATGGGCCAGGACGTGGAGAACTTCCGCAAAAACCTGACCGACGAACAGAAACAGTATCTGAAGGACAGCGCCGCGATCCGACTGACGCTCGACCTGATGAAGCAGAGCGCGACGATCGAGGAAAAGCAGCAGGACGCGCCTGAAACGGAGCAGGAAGCTGCTGCCGAGAAGAAGGCGAAGAAGCCCGCGCCCCGGAAAAAGGCGGAAAAGCCGGAGGAAGCTCCCGCTGATGAAAAGGAAGCGGGGGACGAAAACGTGAAGGAAAAGCCTGCGAAGAAGCCCGCAGCCCGCAAGACAACCAAGGAAAAGAAGACGGAAGCGGAATAATTTCACAGCCCAACGGCGGCCCTGTTGGGCCGCCCGTTTTTTACCGAAAGGAGGAAACCTCATGCCCCTGATTCCCATGGTCATAGAACAGACAAACCGGGGAGAACGCTCTTACGACATTTATTCCAGACTCCTCAAGGACAGGATTGTTTTTCTGGGAGGGGAGATTACGGACGACACGGCCAATCTGGTCGTGGCACAGCTGCTGTTTCTGGAAATGGAAGATCCTGACAGCGATATCAGCCTGTATATCAACAGCCCCGGCGGATCGGTGACTGCCGGGATGGCGATCTATGACACGATGCAGTATATTCGTCCACAGGTGCGCACGGTTTGCGTCGGAATGGCGGCCAGCATGGGAGCATTTCTGCTGATGGCGGGTGAAAAAGGCAAGCGGCTGGCGCTGCCCAATGCGGAGGTCATGATTCATCAACCGCTCGGAGGCGCTCAGGGACAGGCGACGGACGTAGCGATTCGCGCCGAATGGCTGATGAAAACCAAGAAAAAGATGATTGCCATGATGGCAGACATGACCGGGCAACCATTGGAAAAGATTCAGACAGACGTGGAACGGGACTATTTCATGAGCGCTGAGGAAGCGCTGGACTACCATATCATCGACGAGATTTACCAGCCCAGGGACAAGGCGAAGAAAGAGGACACGCATGGCGAATAATTATTCCAGACAGGGCCCGCGCTGTTCATTCTGCGGGAAGGAACAGCGGCTGGTCAAGCGGCTGGTGGCCGGCCCGAATGTCTATATCTGCAACGAATGCATCGCTCTGTGCAATACCATCCTGAGCGAGGAAGAAGAGCCTTCTCAGGGCGGAAGAAGCAGCATGAAGGGGCGGGTGAACCTTCAGCCGCCGGCGGAAATGAAGCGAACGCTGGATGAGTACGTCATCGGACAGGAGCGGGCCAAGCGGGCCCTGAGCGTCGCGGTTTACAATCATTATAAGCGAATTAACCGGCCGGTCAGGTCGGGCGAGGTGGAATTGCAGAAGAGCAATATCCTGCTGCTGGGCCCGACCGGATCCGGAAAAACTTACCTTGCGCAGACGCTGGCCAAAATTCTGCAGGTGCCTTTCGCAATTGCGGATGCCACCAGCGTCACCGAGGCCGGCTATGTGGGCGACGACGTAGAAACCATCCTGCTGAGACTGATCCAGGCGGCGGACTGGGATATCGAGAAGGCGCAGCGGGGTATTATCTATATCGATGAAATCGATAAGATCTCCCGAAAGGGAGAGAATATGTCCATCACCAGGGATGTCAGCGGCGAAGGTGTTCAGCAGGCTCTGCTGAAGATCCTGGAGGGCACGGAAGCCTCTGTTCCGCCTCAGGGGGGACGTAAACATCCGCATCAGGAAATGGTCCGGATTGATACGACCAATATCCTGTTCATCTGCGGCGGCGCCTTTGACGGCCTTCTTCCGATCATCGAAAACCGCATCGGAAAAAAGACCCTTGGATTCGGAGCGGAGATTCAGAGCAAACGCGATCCGGAACGGACGGATATTCTGAAGGAAGTCCGCCCGGAGGATTTGACCAAATATGGGCTGATTCCGGAATTCGTGGGCCGGCTTCCGATCGTCGTAACCCTGGACGGACTGGACGAGGATGCGTTGGTTCGCATCCTGCGGGAGCCGAAGAACGCGCTTTGCAAACAATATGAAGCGCTGATGGACATGGACGGCGTGAAGCTGACTTTTGAGGACGACGCGGTTCAGGAGATTGCCAGACAGGCGATTGACCGGAAATGCGGTGCCCGCGGACTGCGTGCGATTATTGAGGATGCCATGCTGGACACCATGTTCGAGCTCCCGGGCCTGCCGGATGTGACCGAATGCGTGATCACAAAGGAATCCGTCACGGGCGGAAAGCCGCTGCTGATCAGCGGAACCAAACGCAGAATGGCCCGGCTGAACGAGAATACGGAGGATAAACCGGACGCATCCTGAATCCGGGAAACAATACGGAATCAAAAAAACGGAGGACTGAATGAGAAACACCACCTTCATGGAATTGCCGGTTCTACCCCTGCGCGGGCTGATGATCTTCCCGAACATGGTGCTGCATTTCGATGTGGGCCGACAGAAGTCTATCGGCGCCTTGGAACAGGGAATGCTGACCGATCAGAAGGTTTTTCTGATTGCGCAAAAGGACGATGACACAGAAGATCCCGGACCGGACGACCTCTGCAAGGTGGGAACCGTGGCACAGGTCAAACAGGTGATGAATCTGCCGGGGGAGAATATCCGTGTGCTGGTCGAGGGTGAAAACCGGGGCATCATCAGCCAGGTGCTGTCCACGGATCCCTTTCTGAAAGCGTCAGTCAGGATTTATAAGGATAAGGTTCCGCGCTCCCCGGATGCGAAAGCGCTGCTGCGAACAGCGCAGGACCTGTTTGAACAATATGCCCTCATCTCCCAGCGGGTTAGCCAGGAGACCGTCGAGCTGATCCGGGGCGTTGAATCCCCCGGGGATCTGGCTGATCTGCTGGCCGCGAATATCCTTTCGCGCCGGGAAGAGAAGCAGGGGATTCTGGATGAACTGGATCCGATGCGCAGGCTGGAGAAGATCTGCGTCGTTCTTATGCGTGAGACCGATATGGCCGACACGGAAAAACAGATCCAGGCCAGGATTAAAAAACAGGTTGAAAAAAACCAGAAGGACTACTACCTGCGGGAGCAGATCAAAGCGATTCAAACCGAGCTGGGCGACCAGGAAGATTCGGAAATCGCGGAGCTTCGCAAGCGGATGGAGGAAACCCCGCTGAACGAGGAGGCCAGGGCCAAGTGCGAAAAGGAACTGGATCGGATGAGCCGCACGCCTTCCGGATCTCCGGAAGCCGCCCTCAGCCAGACCTATATTGAATGGATTCTGGATCTCCCATGGGGAAAAGAAACGAAAGATAATCTGGATCTGAACCGTGCCAGAGAGGTGCTGAACCGGGATCACTACGGCATGGAGGAAGTGAAGGAACGGATTATTGAATATCTGGCGGTGCTCAGGCTGAAAAAGGACATGAAGGGTCCGATTCTGTGCTTTGTGGGCCCTCCGGGCGTCGGAAAAACCAGTATCGTGAAGGCGATCGCCGAGGCGCTGGACCGGAAGTTTGTTCAGATGAGCCTGGGCGGCGTGCGGGATGAGGCGGAAATTCGGGGACACCGCAGAACCTATATCGGCTCTATTCCGGGACGGATCATTTACGGCATGAAGCAGGCGGGAACCGTAAATCCCGTGTTCCTGTTTGACGAAATTGACAAGATGAGCGCGGATTTCAGGGGAAATCCGGCGGCCGCGCTGCTGGAAGTGCTGGATGCGGAGCAGAACAACGCATTCCGCGATCATTATCTGGAGCTCCCCTTTGATCTGAGCAAGGTTATGTTTATCACCACCGCCAACAGCATGGAAACGATTCCCGGACCGCTGCTGGACCGGATGGAATTGATTGAGGTTCCCAGCTATACCGAGGAAGAAAAGCTGCATATTCTCAAGCTCCATCTGATGCCGAAGCAGATCCTGGAGCACGGGATGAAGCCCGGCGCTCTGAAGGTGGCGGACAGCGTTTACCGGAGCATGATAGAGGGATATACCCGGGAAGCCGGCGTGCGCACCCTGGAGCGGACCGCAGCGAAAGTGTGCCGGAAAGCGGCGGTTTACATGCTGGATCACAACAAGAAGACCATGACGATCAACGCTGCCAGATTAACGGAGCTGCTGGGCGCTCCCCGATATATCAGGGAAGGCCTTGAGAAGGAGCCCAGAGTCGGCGTGGTCAACGGGCTGGCCTATACCAGTATCGGTGGAGAAATGCTGGAGGTCGAATGCACCGCCATGGCCGGGAAAGGCGGCATGAAGCTGACCGGTCAGCTGGGCGATGTGATGAAGGAATCCGCGGAGGCCGCGTTCAGCTGGGTGCGGGCCCACAGCGGTGAACTGGGACTGGCTGATGATTTTTATAAGGAAATTGATATCCATATCCATGTGCCGGAAGGGGCTGTACCCAAGGACGGACCCAGCGCCGGCGTGACCATGGTGACGGCCCTGGTCAGCGCCCTGACAGGCAAACCGGTCCGGCAGAACGTGGCCATGACCGGCGAAATCACCCTGAGGGGACGCGTGCTGCCCATCGGCGGATTGAAAGAGAAGACCCTGGCGGCCTATCGGGCCGGCATCAAAACCCTGGTCATTCCGGAGGAAAACCGGAAGGATCTGGAGAAGATTCCGGAGGATGTGCTGGCGAGCTTCCGGATTGTCCCGGTCAGGGAGATTCAGGAGGTGCTGGAAACAGCACTGATTCCGGAAACGTTAAAAAAGTAAGGGAACATCGCGAAAATGAAAAGCGCGGAGTTCCCAAAGAGTAAGGGGAAACAGCGCGAAAATGAAAAACGCGGAGCTTCCAAAGAGTAAGGGGAAACAGCGTGGAAATGAAAAGCGCGGAGTTCCCAAAAAGTAAGGGGAAACAGCGTGAAAATGAAAAGCGCGGAGTTC
>CADBLV010000230.1 GCA_902795555.1 uncultured Eubacteriales bacterium
ATTTATGGAAAAGATGTTCGAGCCTTTCTCGCGGCAGACGGACAGCCGGGTCAACAGTATCCAGGGAACCGGACTCGGGCTTGCGATTACCAGGCAGATGGTTGAACTGATGAACGGAACCATCGAATGCGAGAGCGAAGTCGGAAAGGGCACGACTTTCACCATTACACTGGATGTTCCCATTGCTGAAAAGCAGCTGGAGGAGATGCGGTTCGAAGGGATTGATGCCCTGGTTGCGGACGACGACCCAATCCTGCTGGAAACCGCGGTGGATACGCTGGAATCGCTGGGAATCACCGCGGAACAGGCACGAAACGGCCTGGAAGCGTTGGAGATGGCCCGCCGCCGGCACGCAGACGGGAAGGATTATAACGTAATCATCCTGGACTGGAAGATGCCGGAGATGGACGGCATCGCGACCATCAGGCGGATCCGGGCGGAAGTCGACGCATCCATCCCCATCCTGCTGACCTCTGCCTATGACTGGTCCGACATCGAAGACGAGGCGAAGGAATCCGGGGCAAACGGATTCATCAGCAAACCGCTGTTCCGCTCCAGGCTGTATGAAAAAATCAATGAACTGCTCGGCAAGGAAGCAAAGCCCGCGGAGCCGGAGGATAATTATTCCGACCTGAACGGAATCCATATTCTGGTCGCGGAAGACAATGACATTAACTGGGAGATCATCTCTGCCATGCTCCAGATGTTCGGCATCACGTCGGAACGGGCTGAAAACGGACGGATCTGTGTAGAGAAAATGGCGAGCGCCGAAGAAGGAAGCTATGCGCTGATTTTCATGGATGTTCAGATGCCGGAAATGAACGGTCTGGACGCGACGCGGCAAATCCGCAGGCTGGATAACAAATGGGCCGCTTCCATTCCCATTATCGCCATGACTGCCGACGCTTTCTCCGAAAACATCGCGGAGTGTCTGGAGGCAGGCATGGATGGACATATTGCCAAACCGGTGGACATGAAACTGGTCATCAAAGAAATACGCAGAATCAAGGAGGCATCAAGAAAATGAAAAAAATGCTTTGCGTCATCCTGGTCGCCCTGCTCGCCGTCGTTTCGACGGGCTTGTTTTCCCTGGTACAGGCGGAATCCGCCGTCGATTTTCAGCCGAGGCTGGATACGGACACCGAATGCCGGATCACGGTGATCGGAAGCTATTCCAACTTTGAAGCGCTGGAAGCCGAATTCGACCGCTTCAATGAGTTTTATCCCGATGTGGAACTGAGCTATGTGAAGCCGGATGATTACAACAATCTGCTGGCAACGGTGCTGGAAAGCAGCGATGCCCCGAACATCTTCTTCTCCTATCAGTGGATGATCGGAAACGAAAAATATAAGCAGGTCAGCGATCATATGGAGGATCTTTCCGACCCGCAGCTGGGTCTGGATCTGGGCTGCCTGCGTACGGGCCTTTTGAACTATGACGCGGAGGGTCATCTGCTGATGGTGCCGATTTTCGCCAGAAATTACGGTATGCTGGTGAACACCGATCTGTTTGCGAAGGAAGGGCTTCAGGTTCCGACCACCTGGGAAGAGCTGCTCTCTGTGTGCGAGGCATTTCTCAGCAGAGGTTATGCAAGCCCCATGATGGGCTACAGCGCGGGCGCATCCGGCTGTCTGATGAATATTCTGGTATATCCGGAAGTCGTGGCCGCCCTCAGCGAAAATCCCGAAGCGCTTCGGGCCGCGAATGAAATGGATCCCTCCGCGGGCGTATACATGCGCCCGGCCCTGGAAGCGATGATGCAGCTGATTGGAAAAGGGTATATCAATCTGGAAAAATGCGACGAAATCAGCGACAACTATACTCAGGTCATTCTCCGCTTTTTTGAAGGGGATGTTCCCATGATGATCTGCACGGGAGATACCGTGTCCGGAACCGGAAAACGGGAAAGCCAGTCCGAGGCGTTTTCTAAATCGCCTTTCGCCTATTCCTTTACGCCCATTCCGATGTCGGAAGCCGGAGGGTATTTTATCGACAGCCCGTCCTTCCAGTTTTCGGTGAATAAAACCTGCGACAATCTGGATATGACAAACGAGTTTATGCGCTTTCTGATCACCCGTCGGGAACTGAACCGGATGGCTTCCTCAAAGCGCCTGGTGACGCCCACGACAGATTTGTCCTTCGATGCTGTCTATGCGCCTTTCGCTCAGGTGCCCGCGGAACGGACCCTGTGTCCGGAAGTGATCGGGATCACGGATTCCCTGGCCGCGCAGGTCAGGAACGCGGCTTATCAGGTCGGAACCGGAGCTCTCACCATCGATAAAGCAGTCAGCAAATACGGATCATTAAAATAACGGACATCCTGTGCAGGAGCCTGACTCAGAGTTGCGGATGTTTCTCTTCGGATATCCAGATCCGGGCCCCGGCAAAAAAAGAGGCGGCAGAAATGGAATTGAAGATTCTGGAAAGAGAATCCCCGGACAGAACGCTTCTGGAAAAAATCAATGAGGAAGCGATTCCGGAATGCGAGCGCAACTCGCTGGATGATCTGCAGGCAACCGGCGCCGGGATTCTGGGTATTTATGATCATCGGGAACCTGTCGGGTTTATGGTGATCAGGAGATACCGGCGCATTCTGTACCTGGCTTATCTGGCCGTGCGGTCAGACCTGCGTTCCAAAGGGATCGGCGGACAGGCCGTCCGGGAACTGATCCGGAGCAATCCGGATTCACAGGTGATCGTGGAGTTTGAAGCGCCCGGTAAAGCCTGCGGCGAAAATGACATGAACCTTCGCCGCAAGCACTTCTACCTTCGAAACGGGTTTTATGAAACGGGCTGGTACACCTTCTATGATGATACGGAGTTTGAAATCGGCTGTTCCCATCCGGATTATGATCCGGAAGCTTTCGATCAGTTTGTGGATCATCTGGGAACGATCGTTTCCGATCACATCCCGAAGCCGTACCGACGGTCTTAAGCCACCGTTCCTGCGACATCATCAATCCGGTCAGAGAAATCTGGCCGGTTTTTTCTTGACGCCGCTTTCAAAATAGAGTAGACTGAAACCAGATAAAAAACGCACGATTCCGAATTCTGATGGTGAAGGAGATGCCTGTCATGAAGAAATTCCTGTCTTTCATCCTCTGTTTATGTCTGTGCTGCGGCCTTTTTTCCGCGGCTTCGGCGGATAAATGGCCGCCTGTTCCCGCTTTTCTCGACGCCCTTGGTTCCTTTGTCCGGTCTCTCAGTCTGGAAACAAAAGATTATGAAGCATCTCTGTTTCTTCCCGATCAGCAGCTTCAGGGTTCCGTCAGGCAGGGAAACGGCCTGACGGAAATTGAGCTTGCGGGATTGGGCAAGGCGCAGATTGATGAGAAGAATGTCGTCCTGAATACAAACGGAATCACGGTGATCTGTGATTATCAGTCTCTCATCCGTTCGGTCCAGGATCTGATTTCCGGGAAAGGAAACGCTCAGATCACGGCTTATCTGAACAAACTTTCACAAAGGGCTCTGTCAGAACTGGTTTTCCCTTTTGCGGAATACGCTGTTGATTTCGGCCGGTTTGTTTTCCATCTGGATTTTTCGAGCGCTGAATTTCTGAATCACTTCTATGATTTTCTGATTGAAACGGCGCAGGATGAAGAGTTCATTTCTGCGTATGCCTGCCTCGGCCCGGTTCTGCGTGCCGGCGTTCCCGGCATGCCGGATCAGGCGGATGAATTCCTTGCTCTGCTTAAAAAGGCAAAAGCAGAAACCAATTATTATGCAACGCCGTGGACACTGAAGGCGGATCTTTCGTTTTCGTACGCAGAGGGCGTGTTAAAGGATTTTTCGCTTTCCGGTTATTTTGCTGATGGCAGACCGGCTCGCACTGCAAAGCGTTATTCCGGATACTATCCGTTTTCACTGGATATTTCCGCGGATCAGGCGGATTATGTCATCAAAGCAAACGTGGAACTGCCCTTTGGCAGGCTGGATCTGTCATATCTTCGGGGGCAGATTGAATGCTCGCTCTCAGATACTCAGAATCAGATGATCCGTTTCGTCGGCGGTTATGACCGTCAGAAGGAATCGTTGGATCTGGTCATTCATGATTCCCTGCAGGATAATCCCATCGGATCGGTAAAGGCAACGGTTTCAAGGGAATTACTGGACGCGGATATCCGTTACTACAATGACAGAATCACGCTTTACGCGAAACTGGGACAGAGTTCGATCCATGTCCGTTTCAAAAGCAACCCGTACAGTTCCGACAAATATTCGCAATATGACAGCTATGACTGGGATCTCCGGTTCAGCGAAGAACCGAATCATGAGTACCGACTTGCGGCAAACATCGGCATCAATCGTTCATATCATAGTCTGGATGGTCTGATCGGCCCGTATCGCGTTTCGATCCGATATTCGCCCAGCGCGAACAGCGCTTCCTTCTATGGGATCGGCTTCACGGCGAAATATAAGCAGCTGAATGCCGGCTTTGACTTCAGTGCGGAATATCAGAATACGTTGCAATCATACTACAGCAGGAAATATGAAAACAATTCCCTTCACAGACTCCATCTGACCGGCCGGAACAACGTTTATGAGGTAGATTTCTCCTATCCCTATCAACAGTTTCGAATCGATGGAAACGGAAAAATCACCCTCAGTTCAGACAGCGAAATCGCTTCGATTTCCGGACAGGCTGTCGCACGTAATACCTACGATCCGGAAGCTGATCAGGACACAAGCATCCTGACCTATGTTCCGGGCAGGCTTTATATCTCTGCCCTTCAGAGCGTTATTCTCCTGGAAAGGCTTCAGGATGATGATCATGCTCTGGTTTATCAGCTTTCGCGCAACGCAGAACCTCTTTATCGGCTGGAATGCAGTCTGATTGAAACAGAACAGGGGACAGGCCTGTCTGTATGTTTCTCGGATATCTCCGTCAAAAAAGATGCGCCCCTGGCGATGCTCACCTTATCACCGGTTGATAAGACGGACATCGTGCCCTTGGACACATCAATGGTCATCAGGATTTCAGCGGAAACGCTGATTCCGCTGATTTCTCAATTATTGAGCGGCTCCCTGTTGGCAGATCGGTGAGCAATGTGAATGCTCAGATCTTTTCAACCAAAATCCCATATTTTTCCGGATGGCGGTATTTGTTTCCGTTCACCTCATGTTCCCGATATTCCCGCAGCATGTCCATATCAATCTCCGCCAGATAAATTCCCTCTTCTTCCGGTGCTTCGAAAATACACATATCCCGAACTCCCGATTCATTCCGCATCCATGCCACACCGTCAAATACGGAAGAATGGCCGTTACAGTCCGGTTGTCCCTTAGGATAATTACAGGTGACGACAGCCAGCATGTTTTCATAGGCTCTTGTACGCAGCGCCGACAGCCTGTTGATCTCCATAGGACACGCGTTCGGAGCCAGGATCACTTCTGCGCCTTTGAGCATCAGGATTCGCGCGCTTTCGGGAAACTCCCTGTCAAAGCAGATCATGGACCCGATCCGAATCGTGTCATGGCCCGTATCCACGTCATCCACATAGAAGTCTTCGCCGGATGACAGCACTTTTTCCTCGCCAAAATCGCAGGTGTGAACTTTGGAATAATGAATCCGTTCTTCCCCGTGGCGGTCAAAAAGAATCATAGAATTTAGTGGCCTGGGATCATGCCGTTCCAGAAAGGTAATCCCGATGGCCATCCCAAGCTCGCCCGCAAGATGCTGAAAAGCGAGTACAAAATCCCCGTCGGCGCTGACGGCCAGGTCATTCAGTTGCTTCGGATCCTGCGGCAGAGCATATCCGTCGCTCCACATTTCGGGAAACAGGGCAATATCAGCCCCCATCTCCTTGGCCTTGATGCAGGCGGCTTTCCCTTTTTTCAGTTGTTCTTCTGTGCAGCTCCCGGGTAATAATTGAAGCAGGGCGATTCTCAGATTCATGAAATCAATCCTCCGTGAAAGAAACGTTCACAGATCGGTTTCCCTGATCATCAATCGTTTCTTTCCCCTGAAACCAGTCAAAGCTTCAAATCAGATCCGGATCAGCTCATAGGAACGGGTACCCAGGCCGATTTTTTCTCCATGGGCAAGGGTTTCCCGCCAGCTGACATTGGGGTTGCTGTCCAGGAAATGATCGTGATGGTGATGCCATCCGGGCTTGGCCAGGTTGTCGGAAAGCTGACTGTTCGGCATGGGCTCCGCCGCCAGGCAGAGATCAGCGCAGGCCTGATCCAGCGCCACCGGATCGAAGGAAGCCAGCATCCCCAGATTGGGCAGGATGGGCGCGTCGTTTTCTCCGTGGCAGTCGCAGTTGGGAGAGACGTCCATAATCAAGGTGATATGGAAAGCGGGCTTTCCGGCCAGGATGGCCGCTGTATATTCCGCCATCTTCCGGCCCAGCATATCCGCGGCTGAATCAAATGTGGTGTGAATCGCGTCAAAAGCGCAGGCGCCGATGCACCGGCCGCAGCCCTTGCAGATATCCTGCATGATAACCGCTTTTCCCGTCTCGTAGGAAATGGCGTCAGAACCGCACTCACGGGCGCATTTCCGGCAGGAACGGCACCGGCTTTCGTCCACCATGGGCTTGCCGTCGTTGTGCTGCTGCATTTTCCCGGCTCGGCTGCCGCCGCCCATGCCGATGTTCTTCACAGCGCCGCCGAAGCCGGTCATCTCATGGCCTTTGAAATGGCTCAGGGAAATGATGATGTCCGCGTCATACAGCGCCCGGCCGATATACGCCTCTTTGCAGAATTCCCCGCCGGGAACCGGCACAGCGATGTCGTCCGTCCCCTTCAGCCCATCTGCGATGATGACATAGCATCCGGTGGTAACGCTGTTGAATCCGTTGACCTCCGCGTTGTACAGATGATCCACGGCGTTTTTCCGGCTTCCCGGATAGAGGGTATTGCAGTCAGTGAGGAAAGGCTTGCCGCCCAGTTCCTTGATCAGATCGGCCACGGCCTTGACGTAATTGGGGCGCAGATAGGCAAAATTCCCCAGCTCGCCAAAGTGCATTTTGATGGCTGTAAACTTGTTCGTAAAATCAATGTCCCCGATTCCGGCGCGCCGGCAGAGGTTCTGAAGCTTAACGCCCTGGGAAACATCCAGCTTGGTGCGGAAATCCGTAAAATATACGGCGGATTTGTTCGGATTCATAGGAAGCCTCCTTATGGTTTCTTAATCCCATGATACATCTTGGAGTGAACTCAAAGTCAAGCGGTTTTCTCATTCGGAAACAGACATATTTTGCCCATGAGCGCGAAGCGGAGTGGCTTGCAAAATAGTCATCCGGCACAAAATGACAGAAGTTAACTGTCACACATAGAGGAGAAGATTTTATCCAGAGCAGACAAAGGGGGCGCAGGTCGAAAATCGCCTGCGCCCCGAACATCATTCAAATTGGACCGTATAGGAAAATTCCGTCTGTTCGCCGGCCGGAAGGGAGGCGATGGATTTTTTCTGATCCACGGTACCCCGGAATCCCGCGTCATCCGTCCGGCCGACCCAGGGTTCCAGGCAGAGAAAGGTTCCTTTGGGATTGGCCCAGATCGCCAGCATCGGGAACTGTTCGCACGTCATCATCACGAAAGGCTTCCGGTTCGGAAGGGCAATGCCCACGGTTTTCACCTGATGATCCTCAAAGATCCAGGTATCCGGAATGTCATCCTGCCATGGAGCATAGCCACCGTCGGTGTGCAGCGTATAGACGGAATCCGGAAGCCCGAAGCCCGTCCCGTCGGCGCCGATATACCGGAGAGTGCTGCATTCCGGGAAAACCAGGAAGCAATCCTCCTTGCGGACGCCTTCCGGAAGAAGAAATCCCGGATGCCCGCCGATGCAGAAATACATGGTTTCCCCGCCGCGGTTTTCGACCCCGTAGGTCACCTGAAGCCGGTTTTCACAAAGGGAATGGGTCACGCTGAGGCGGAAATCGAACGGATAGTTTTTCCGGGTCGACTCGTCAGCCGTCAGCACATGGGTGACGGAGGACGGGGTTTCGCTGACGCAGGCAAAGGGCAGATCCCGGGCAAAGCCATGCTGAGTGGGCATGTCATATTCCCTGTCGCCCAGGCGGTATTTTCCGCCGGTCACCTTCCCCACAAAGGGGAAAAGGATCGGGGAATGACGGTTCCAGACGGCGGGATCCGCGGTCCAGATCCTTTCCCGGCCGGTCCGAAGATCCTGAACGCTGATCAGTTCCGCGCCGCTGTCTGAAACGACGGCCCGAAGAACATCGTTCCGGATGATATGATTGGTCATGTGTCCTCCTGTGGCAGATTTCCTGCCGGGCTTACCGCTTGACGCGGGCGCTGCCGTTTTTCATGATGGATTCCACTTCTTCCCTGCTGGCCATGCTGGTGTCGCCGGGGGTGGTCATGGCCAGGGCGCCGTGGGCCGCGCCGTAATTCACGGCCAGCTCGGGATCGCCGGTCGTCATCAGGCCGAAGATCAGCCCGGAAGCGAAGGAATCGCCGCCGCCGACCCGGTCCAGAATCTCCAGCCCGTCATAGGCCTTGGACATATGCACCTTTCCGTCCGCCCAGCAGATGGCTTTCCAGTCGTTCACGGTGGCCGTTTTCACGGTGCGCAGGGTCGTGGCGATTGCCTTGAAATTCGGATACTGACGGGCGGCTTCTTCGATCATCTTGTAATACCCGTCCAGATTCAGCTCCTTCAGGCTGGCGTCGTTTCCTTCCACCTGCAGTCCCAGGCAGGCGGTGAAATCTTCTTCGTTGCCGATCATGACATCCACATATTTGGCGACTTCCTTATTCACTTCCCTGGCTTTCTCCAGGCCGCCGATGGCGGACCACATGGAAGGCCGGTAGTTCAGGTCGTAGGAGATGAGGGTGCCGTATTTCTTCGCGGTTTTGCAGGCCTCGATCACCGTCTGGCAGCTCTGCTCGGAAAGGGCCGCGTAAATGCCGCCGGTGTGCAGCCAGCGGACGCCCAGCTTCCCGAAGACGTATTCAAAATCGAAATCTTCCGGGGTCGCCTTGGAGATGGCGGTATTGGCCCGGTCGGAACAGCCGACGGCGCCGCGGATCCCGAAG
>CADBLV010000231.1 GCA_902795555.1 uncultured Eubacteriales bacterium
CTTCAGCGTCGCCAGATGGGCCACCAGGGCCATGTCGTGGGCTTCCTGAACGGAATTGCTGGCCAGCATGGCAAACCCGGTCTGCCGGCAGGCCATCACGTCGCTGTGGTCGCCGAAGATGTTCAGGGCGTGATAAGCCAGGGCACGGGCGCTCACATGGAACACCGCGGGCGTCAGCTCACCGGAAATCTTATACATGTTCGGGATCATCAGCAGAAGGCCCTGGGATGCGGTGAACGTGGTAGTCAGGGCTCCGGCGGACAGAGAACCGTGCACCGCGCCGGCGGCGCCGGCTTCGGACTGCATCTCAGCGATCCGGACGGTCTGGCCGAAAAGATTCTTCCGGTCATGCGCGGCCCATTCGTCGGCCACTTCCGCCATGGGAGAAGAGGGCGTGATGGGGTAAATGGCGGCCACATCGCTGAAAGCGTACGCGACATGGCTGACGGCGGTATTGCCGTCGATGGTCAGTTTGACAGACATGTTCTTACCTCCTGATTTGATGGGTCAAAGCGGCAGAGCCGCTTCGCTGAAAAAGCCGTTTTCCGCGCAAAGGCGCACGAAAAAAGCGGTCAACCTCTTTCTTTCATTATTATAGGCGGTTTGGAAGCGGATGTCAATGAAATGACCTGTCAATTTTCGCGATGTTGCCAATTTTCGGCTTTCTGTGATATCATAGCATATGGATAAGAAAGATTTTTTTCGGAAGGATGGGGAAATCGATGGATACCATGACCCGGATTGCCGCGCTGACAGCGGAGTGTATGGCCGCTCTCTGGCCTGAAGCAGAAGGACTTCCCGCCCAGGAGGAGCTGCGGGGCCTGCTGGCCGTGCCGCCGGATCCCGCCCTGGGGGATTATGCCTTCCCCTGCTTCCGCCTGGCCCGGCCCCTGCGCATGGCGCCGCCGAAGATCGCGGAAGCCCTCTGCGCCGCGTGGCAAAGGCAGGATGTGGCCTCCGTTCAGCCTGTCAACGGGTATATGAACTTCTTCCTGAACCGTGAAAACTTTGCCGCGGAAACCATGGCCGCCCTCCGGGCCGCGGGGGATCGGTTCGGCGCCTCGGAGGAAGGCAGGGGCAAAACGATTTGCCTCGACTATTCCTCCATCAACATCGCCAAGCGCTTCCATATCGGTCATCTGTCGACGACCATGATCGGCCACAGCCTCAAACGGATCTACGACTGGCTGGGGTATACGACCGTGGGCATCAATCACCTCGGCGACTGGGGGACCCAGTTCGGCAAAATGATCTGCGCCTATAAGCTCTGGGGATCGAAGGAAGAGGTGGAAAAGGGCGGCGTGGACGCCCTCACGGCCCTCTATGTCCGCTTCCATGAGGAAGCGGAAAAGGATCCATCCCTGGAGGATCAGGGCCGGGCCTGGTTCAAAAAAATCGAAGACGGCGACCCGGAAGCCCTGGCAATCTTCTCCTGGTTCAAGGAGCTGACCCTGCGGGATGCCGCCCGGGTATACGATCTTCTGGGCGTCACTTTCGACAGCTACGCCGGGGAGAGCTTCTACAACGATAAGATGGAGCCCGTCATTCAGGAGCTGCGGGACAAAGGCCTGCTGGTGCAGAGCGAAGGCGCCTGGGTGGTCGATCTGTCGGAGGATCATATGCCCCCCTGTCTGATCCTGAAGTCCGACGGCGCCACGATTTATGCCACGCGGGATCTGGCCGCCGCCTGCTACAGGCAGAACACATACCATTTCGACAAATGTCTCTACGTGGTAGCCTATCAGCAGGATCTCCATTTCCGCCAGGTGTTCCGGGTGCTGGAAAAGATGGGATATCCCTGGGCGAAAAACTGCGTCCATGTGGCCTTCGGCATGGTCAGTTTCGAAGGCGAAGCCCTCTCCACCCGCAAAGGCAACGTGGTTCATCTGGAAGATCTGCTGAATCAGGCCGTGGAAAAAGCCCTGGAGATCATTCGGGAAAAGAGCCCGGATCTTCCGGACAAGGAAACCGTGGCCCGTCAGATCGGCATCGGCGCGGTGATTTATACGGATCTGAGCAACAACCGGATCAAGGACATCGACTTCCGCTGGGATCGGGCGCTGAATTTTGACGGAGAGAGCGGTCCCTATGTTCAGTATACCCACGCCCGCTGCTGCAGCGTCCTGCGGAAAGCCGGAGACATCGCCGCTTCCCCGGACTGGTCCGCCCTGACGGACGATGAAGCCCAGGCGCTCCTGCGGCTCATCAGCCGCTTCCCGGATGTCATCCGGGAGGCCGCGGAAAAATACGAGCCGAGCATGGTCACCCGCGCCGTCACCGATATCGCTCAGGCCTTTAACAAGTATTATTATGAGCACAGGATCCTCTCCGGCGATCCGGCTCAGTCAGCCGCCCGCCTGGCCCTGACGGACGCAGCCCGCAGGGTGATCCGGATCGGGCTGTATCTGATCGGCATCGAGGCTCCGGAGCGGATGTAACCGGAAACCGGAAAGCGGTTCCGCCG
The DNA here is from genome assembly GCA_902795555.1 of uncultured Eubacteriales bacterium. The sequence continues at coordinate 2,465 of CADBLV010000231.1, forward strand.
TTTCCGAAGGGGCCCCGGCTTTCCCTTTGATTTTCATGCACGATTTTTCGATTTGCATCGAAAAAAAGAAGGATTTTTACATTTGTGTAACGAAATATGACAGGAATGCGTTTTGTTGACATTTCCCCTGCCCGGCGCTGAAACCCGTGCCGCGGCGGATGATCTTTACGGAAGGAAGGTGCCCCCCAACATGAGCAGGAAACGCAAAAAGAGTAAAGCCGTTCCGGTCGTCGCGGTGCTCACTTTTCTGGTGCTCGCCCTCTGCGCCGCCTGTTTTCTGATCAATCCCCTGGTGATTGATCCCCAGCGGAAGGCGATCCAGGCGGCGAACGCCGAGGCGGTGGCCCAGGTGGAAGAGAAAAACCGGGAAATCATGGCGGAATATCAGGCCACCCTGGCGGAGCTCGAAAGCCAGCAGACCGTCACGGTGAACACCGCCTGGCCGGAGCACAAATCCGAGGGCTGGGATATCCTGGATCTGTCCGGTTTCCCGCTGGAAAATCCGACCGCGGAAACCCGGACCCGGAGCGATCTGATGAACAACGGTATGTTGCTCGTGAACGAGTGGCATTCCCGCCCGGATGATTTCGATGAGGCCGCTCTGGTCAGCATCAGCAAGTTCTTCGATCGCAAGATCCAGGCCACCGATTCCAATGTTTCCTTGTTTCCGAATGCCGCCGAAGCCCTGAAGGAAGCGCTGGATGCCGCGGCCGAGGTCAATCTGAGCCACTATATGGTAGACGAGGCCTACCGCAGCTGGGACACCCAGAACACGCTCTTCCAGAACAAGGTGACCAAGCTCACCAACAAGTATTCCGGAGACGCCCTGATCGCTGCCGCCAAGAAGGAAGTCAACTATCCCGGAACCAGCGAATACAACTCCGGCCTGGCCTTCCGTCTCCGGTTGTATGATAAGGACAATCCCGAGGTGGCCAAGCCCAAATATTCGACCACGGAACAGGGAAAATGGATGAATGAAAACTGCTGGAAATACGGCATCGTTTTCCGTTTCCCGCAGGCAAACTGGCCCCTGGACGGAACGATGGACAAGAGTTTCAAAACGGGGGTCTCCCTGAAGATGAATCTTTATCGCTATGTGGGCAAAGGCAATGCCGCCATCATGCACTACATGGATTTCTGCATGGAGGAGTATATCGAATATCTCCAGGAGCATCCGCATATCGCCCTCTTTGAGGACGGCGCGCTCAAATATGAGATCTATCGTCAGTATGTGGGCGACGCGCAATCCTTCGATGTCCAGCTGACCCGAAACGCCCGCTCTCATATATCCTCCCTGGACAATATGGGCGGAATCATCACGGTCTTTGAATACTGATTTCCCATGAGCGGCATTCTGATCACCGGCGCCTCCCGGGGCGTCGGAAAGGCGCTGGCCGTTGCCTGCGCCGCCTCCGGTCTCTGGCCCCGGATCATCATCACGGCCCGGAAGGATGCTTCCGCTCTCTCGGACACCGTAAGCGCGGTGCGAGAGGCCGGCTGTCCCCTATGCATCCCGGTTCTGGGAGATGTGGGCGATCATGCCTTTGTGCAGAACCTTCGCCGGGATTTCGGCCCCGTGGACGCCCTGGTGAACAACGCCGGCATTTCCTGGGTCGGTCTCCTGACGGACATGACCCCCGAAGAATGGGATCGGGTTATCCGGGTGAATCTGACCGGGGTGTTCAACACCTGCCGGGTCTTTGCGCCGGATATGGTTCGCGCCGGGGGCGGAAAGATCCTGAACGTTTCCTCCGTCTGGGGGCTGGCCGGCGCCTCCTGTGAGGTGGCCTACAGCGCTTCCAAAGGCGGCGTCAACGCCTTCACGCGGGCGCTGGCCAAAGAGCTGGCCCCGAGCCATGTCCAGGTCAACGCCGCGGCCCTGGGCATCGTCGATACGGACATGAACGCGCATCTGTCCGAGGCCGAAAAAGCGGAGATCCGAAATCAGATCCCCGCCGGATATATCGTCTCTCCGCAGGAGGCAGCCGAAGGGCTCCTGAAGCTGCTCACCATGCCGGAATATGTGAACGGTGAAATCGTCCGAATGGACGGCTGCTGGTTATAGCGGCCGTCTTTTTTTCTGCCGCCACAGGCTGATCACCGGAGAAAGCTGCGCCAGGATCACCGCCGTAAACATCAGCACGCATCCCCAGCCCTCCCGCGCGGAGAGCCGCTCCCCCAGCACAATCGCCCCGGTCAGCGCGGCAAACACGGACTCCAGGCACATGATCAGGGAGGCCACCGTCGGATTCACATCCCGCTGCCCGACAACCTGCAGCGTAAACGCAACCCCGCCGGAAAGGACGCCGGCATACAGAATGGGAATCAAAGCATCCAGGACGCCCTGCAGGGAAATGCTTTCCGTCAGAATCCCTCCCAGCAGCGCCAGCACGCCGGTCACCAGAAACTCGTCCCGGCTCAGCCGCAGCACGTCCACCTGCGGCGCGAAATGATCCACGCAGAGAATCTGGCCCGTATAACAAATCGCACATCCAAGCAGCAGCAGATCCCCCTGTTCCATCCGGAAGTCCCCTTCCGGCATAGACAGCAGATACAGGGCGACCAGAGCCAGGGCCACCCCCAGCCAGATGATCTTTCCTGGATTTCTGCGAAACAGAATCCATCCCGCCACAGGCACCAGCACCACATACAGCGCCGTGATAAATCCGGCCTTCCCCGCCGAGGTGTACACCAGGCCGACCTGCTGCATCGTGGAAGCGGCAAACAGCAGCGTCCCGCACAGCAGCCCGGCCTTTCGCTGTTTCTTTCGCGCCGCGGGAGAAAGGACCGTCTCCTGCCCGGCCTTCCGCAGTTTTCCGTCACGCCAGGCAATGACCGGCATCACCGTCAATGCCGCCAGCAGCATCCGGATTCCGTTAAAATAAAAAGGGCCGATGCTGTCCATGCCAATCCGCTGCGCCACAAAGGCCGCGCCCCAGATGACAGCCCCCAGCAGCAGAAGCAGGCTGCCCCGCAGCGACGCCTTCTCTTTCATTCGCTTTTTCTCCTCCTGTGTGAACGATCAGCTCACTCCGGCCCTCCGGTCCGGCGTTTTTTCTCCTCCCGGATGAACGGCCGGTTCTCCCCGTCCCTCCGGTCCGGCGTTTCTCCTCCCGGATAAACGGCGCCTCTCACGTCTGCCATTCTGTCCGGCCGGCTGCGTCAGGATCTCGGCTCCCCGTTCCGCTGGTTTTCCTGGGATGAATAGGAAACCACGCTGTCCGCCGCCACCGAGTGCGTCAGCCAGGTGTTTCCGCCGATCACGCTGCGGTCGCCGATCACCGTGTCCCCGCCCAGAATCGTGGCGTTGGCATAGATCACCACATGGCTGCCGATGTCCGGATGGCGCTTGATTTTCTTGACCGGGTTCCCGTTCTCGTCCAGCTCAAAGCTCCGGGCGCCCAGCGTAACGCCCTGATACAGCTTCACATGATCCCCGATGGTTGTAGTCTCCCCGACCACAATGCCCGTTCCGTGATCGATAAAGAAGTATTCGCCCACGGAAGCCCCCGGGTGAATATCGATGCCGGTCTTCTCATGGGCAAACTCCGTCATAATCCGCGGAATCAGCGGCGCCTCCAGCAGATACAGCTCATGCGCCAGGCGATAGATGGAAATGGCGTAAAATCCGGGATAGCAGATCATGACCTCTTCCCGGCTCACCGCCGCCGGATCCCCCTCATACAGGGCCTCCACATCCTTCATCAGCAGTGCCCGGATCCCAGGCAGTCGCCGCATAAAAGCCCGGCAGATCGCCTCCGCCGTTTCCCGTGCGTCCGCCGCTTCCGAACCATGTCCGGCGTTCTGCGCCGTTTCCGGTCTTTCGCCCCGAAAGCGCAGCGCCGCCGTCAGCTCCCCGCACAGCAGATTCATCGTGTCTGTCAGCAGCTTCTCTTCCCCGATCTCCGGATCTTCCCATCGAAAACACATCGGAAACATCAGGGCCTGCAGCCCCTTGATCACCCGCACCACGTTCCGGCGATCCGGCGGCAGGCGCCGATCCCCGGCGGATCCGGCCGGAGTCCCGCTCCCTGCCGTTCCGGTTTTTCCGGCATGTCCGCCGTCTTCGTCCATCATCTGGCGCAGCTCCTTCAGCGTTTCCCGGATCGTCTCGGTCAAGGTCATTCCCCTCCGTTGTCATCGTTCCCCATTGGGCCGGTTTCAGCCGGCACAGTTCTGCCCGGTATCAGGCAGCATGCTCACGTCCGGCTCCTCCGGCACTGTTTGTCCGGTCTTCTCGGGCACGCTCATGCCCACTCTCAGCCGGCACAATCTCTGTCATTATACTCACAACTGTCTTCTGAAGCAAGAGCGGATCTTTCCTCCGATTTGAAACGCCGGCGCGCCACGAACAAACCCGTCTCTCCTGTCAGTTCGGGTTATATTCAATGGTTTCCTGATAGGCTTTATAGGTTGTTTTGAAAAGAAGCTCCCGTTTGGTCTCCCGGTTTCCCTGATACCAGACCTTCCAGGTCTCCACCACGTAGCCTTTCCGGCCGGTAACGGTTTTTTTGCTCTCCCCTTTCGCCAGCTCGGAATTAACCACATAATTGATTCCCTCCGGCTGGGGAATGGTCTGGGTCGTGATGGATTCCAGATCGATACGGGTGTCTGCACCCAGGCTCATCCCGTAGAGGTTCACGGTGATTTTTCGCTTGCTGTATCCGGCCAGAATGAAGATCGGCCAGTCCGTGTTGTTCTTGAATGTGAAATCAAGCCCCGGCCAGTTCACCGTGGCGTCAAACCCTTTTTCCACATAATTCGAAGGCCAGGCATGCGGATTTCGCTCAACAATTTCGAGATTTGCGCGGGCCACGGCGTTGAAAAGAGTGGAACTGGTCTGGCAGACCCCTCCGCCGATCTCGTCCCGGCTCTGGCCGCCGGAAATGGCCGCGGCCTCCTTATAGCCTTTCGCCGCGGTTCGCTCGCCGGTCGCCTGATTGAAGGAGAAAGTTTCCCCGGGAA
>CADBLV010000232.1 GCA_902795555.1 uncultured Eubacteriales bacterium
ACGGATGAAAAGGCCTGAGGACGTTCGCGACGACGGATGAAAAGGCCTGAGGACATTCGCGACGATGGACGATAAGCCTGAGGACATCAGGACATCCGACACGAAAACGGCTGAAATAAAACGGAAGGAGAAAAAGGACATGAGGATTGAGAAGGGCACCCCGGGATTCGGGATTCTTATTGGGCTTATTCTGGCGGGGATGGGCGCACTGGTGATGTGGATCGGATTCTGGCGGGCGCTGATTCTGATTGCGCTGTTCGGAGTGGGCTATTTCCTGGGCTCTGTTGACAACAAGGAAGCCTTTCTGAAGGAAACGGCCAACCGCATCATTCCGGCCAAGGACGACAAACCCATTGACATCAAGCAGGAGATTGCCAGAGAACAACAGGAACAATTCACAGCGTCCGAGCCGAAAACACCGGAAACACCGGAAACAAAAGAGGAGTGAACCATGTCCCGAAAGACAGCAAGGGCCGCGGCCATGCAGTTGATCTTTGAAAAAACCGCCGGCGGCCAGGGCGGAGACGAGACGCTCCGCATGATCTATGACGAACTGCGGGCAGGGGCCGGAGAAGGGACCCTGCCGATTTCGGAAGAGGAGCCTCAGGCGGACGACCGGCAATACATCGCGAACGCCTTTGCGGGAGAAACGGAGCACCGGGAGGAGATTGACGCGCTGATTGAACGCAGCGCGATCGACTGGTCTCTGGACCGGATGAACCTGGTGGATCTGACCATCTTGCGGCTTGCCGTTTGGGAAATCCTTTACGCGCCGGAAATTCCGGCCAATGTTTCCGTTTCCGAGGCGCTGGAACTGACTGAAAAATACTCGGACCCGAAAAATAAGGCCTTTGTGAACGGGGTGCTGGGATCGATTGTCCGGGAGCAGGGGGAAAAGAAATGATCCCTGCCGTCTGGGGCATTGATACGAGCAATTATCGAACCTCCGTGGCGATTGTGAGCCTGGAAGGAGAGATCCTGCTGAACGAGCGAAGGCTGCTGCCCGTGCCGGAAGGCGGACGGGGCCTTCGACAGAGCGACGCTGTTTTCATGCATCTGAAACAGCTGTCCGCCATGGAGGAGGCTCTGCGGAAGACGGCCGGCGGGGACGCTGTTCCATGCGCTGTCGCCGTGAGCGACCGCCCCAGGGACGGGGAGGATTCCTATATGCCGGTGTTTCAGGCGGGCGTTTGCGTCGCTTCATTCCTGGCGGGATCCTCAGGCGTTCCGCTGTACCGGACGACGCATCAGCGGGGCCATATCGCTGCCGCGGCCCGGGGAACCCCTCTGGAGGGGGCGGAGCGATTTCTGGCCGTTCATCTTTCCGGCGGAACCACGGATCTGCTTTCCGTTTCCCCGGAGAAGACGGAGCGGATCGGAGGCAGCCTGGACTTACACGCGGGGCAGATGGTAGACCGAATCGGCGTGGCGATGGGCCTTCCTTTTCCGGCGGGGCCGGAGATGCAAGCGCTGGCGAAGGACGGGAAGAGCCAGGGCCTTTTCGGAACCAGCATGGAAGACGGGGATCTGCTCTGCCACATCAGCGGGGCGGAAACCCTGGCCCAGCGGATGATTTCGGAGGGACGCATTGCCCCCGCCGATCTGGCCCGGGAGGTTTACGATTTTCTGGCCCGGAGCGTGAGCCGGATGATTCTCGCGGGAAGCCGGAAAACCGGTCTTCGGAGCGTGCTCGTCGCCGGAGGCGTGGCGGCCTCTCCGCTGCTGCGGACGATGCTGGAAGAGCGGACCCGGAAGCACCGGGATGCGCCGGAGCTCATTTTCGGGGAGGCTGAACTGAGCGGCGACAACGCCGTCGGCGTTGCGCTGATCGGTCGCGGAGAGTATCTCAGGGAACTCAAAGCATAGGAGGCATATTTTGTTCGCGATCCGCAAAGCAGGAGCGAGTGCAAAATAGCCAACCGAACAGAATAGCAGAAATGAACCTGCTGTTCACAGAGGAGGAAACCGGATGTCGGCGAAGATTCTGGACGGACGCGCGTTTTCTGAGACGCTGCGAAGCGGGATTGCTTCCCGGGCGGCGAAACTGAGAGAGAAAGGCATCGTGCCCGGGCTTGCCGTGATCCTGGTCGGCAACGATCCGGCCAGCGAAATTTATGTGCACAACAAAGAGCTTGGATGCGCGGAGGTTGGGATTCACAGCGAAACGATCCGGATGGAAAGGGACATTTCGCAGGAAGCCCTGGAGGCGGAAATCGAACGGCTGAACCGGGATCCGGCCATTCACGGCATTCTGGTGCAGCTGCCTTTGCCGGCCCATCTGGACGAGGCTGCCGCTCTGGAACGGATTCTGCCGGAGAAAGATGTGGACGGATTTCATCTGCTGAACGCCGGGAAGCTGATGACCGGCGGGACGGGGGTGATTCCCTGCACGCCCAAGGGCGCCCTGTATATGATTCAGCAGACGGGGATGAACCTGAGCGGGAAGAACGCAGTCGTGATCGGGCGGAGCAACATCGTAGGGAAGCCGATGGCGATGCTGCTTCTGCGGGAGAACT